>JAYTXT010000096.1:0-9115 GCA_043742765.1 Gammaproteobacteria bacterium
CGGATCGACGCGGATTTCATCAGCCGCCACCATGCCGTGGTGCTGATGGGCGAGGGCGGCACGATCGTCGAGGACCTTGACAGCACCAACGGCGTGTTCGTGAACAACGTGCGTGTCACGCGCCGTCAACTCAATGCCGGGGACCTGGTCACCTTCGGCAAAACCACCTTCCGCTTCCTCCGCATGCCGGTTCCCTGAAACGCCGCTGATCGCTTAAGCTTCGCTCAATGAGCGAGGACTATCTGCAGCGGATCCTGAAGGCCAGGGTCTACGAAGTGGCGATCGAGTCGCCCCTCGATCACGCGCCACGCCTCTCGCGCCGCCTGGGACACGAGCTGCGCCTCAAGCGTGAAGACCTGCAGCCGGTGTACTCGTTCAAGCTGCGCGGCGCCTACAACAAGATCGCCCTCCTGGGCGCGACCGCCGCCGCGCGCGGTGTGATCACGGCCTCGGCCGGGAATCATGCCCAGGGTGTGGCGCTCGCGGCGCGCAAACTCCAGGTGCGTGCGGTGATCGTCATGCCGCGCACCACGCCGGACATCAAGGTTCGCGCGGCGGCTGATCTGGGCGGCGAGGTGGTGCTGCACGGCGATATCTTCGACGCGGCCTTCGAGCATGCGGTGGTGATGGCGCGCGAGCAAAACCTGGTCTTCGTGCACCCGTTCGACGATCCAGACGTGATCGCCGGCCAGGGCACGATCGGCATGGAAATCATCCACCAGACCGGCGGCCAGCTCGATGCGATCTTCGTGCCGGTGGGTGGTGGTGGCCTGATTGCCGGCATCGCCGTCTATGTCAAGCAACTGCACCCGCGCGTGCGCATTATTGGTGTCGAGCCGGAGGACGCTGCGGCCATGTACGAATCGCTTCGCGCCGGCAAGCGCGTCACGCTCGATAAGGTAGGGCTGTTCGCCGATGGCGTCGCGGTGCGCCGTGTCGGCGAGGAAAATTTCGCACTGGCGCGGCGCTTCGTCGACGAAGTGGTGCTGGTCAACACCGATGAGATCTGCGCCGCGATCCAGGACGTCTTCGAAGACACGCGCGCGGTGCTCGAGCCGGCCGGGGCGCTGGCAGTCGCGGGCGTCAAGCGCTACGTGGCGCGCGGTGCGCCGGCGGGACAACGGTATGTGGCAATCAGCAGCGGCGCCAACCTGAACTTCGATCGCCTGCGCTACATTGCCGAGCGTGCCGATCTGGGCGCGGGGCGTGAAGCGCTGCTGGCGGTTGAGATGCCGGAGCAACCGGGGAGTTTCCTCAAGTTCTGCGGCGCGCTGGGCGAGCATAGCGTCACCGAGTTCAACTATCGCTACCAGGGCGCCGAGCGCGCGCAGCTGTTCGTGGGCTTTGGGCTGCGTGCGGGCCAGGAAAATTGTGCAGCGGTAATCGCCCGACTGCGCTCTGCCGGGTACGGTGTGATCGACATGAGCGCCAACGAAATGGCCAAGCTCCACGTGCGCTTCATGGTCGGCGGCAAGGGCAGTGGCCTCGCCGACGAAATGCTGTTCCGCTTCGAATTCCCGGAACGGCCGGGTGCACTGCTGGGCTTCCTGCAGGCGATCGGCACGACCTGGAATATCTCGTTGTTCCACTATCGCAATCACGGCTCCGACAGCGGGCGCGTGCTCGCGGGTATCCAGGTGCCGCGCGCCGATCACGAGCGGTTCCTGGGGCACCTGCGCGAGTTGGGCTATCCGTTTACCGAAGAGACCGCCAACCCAGCCTACCGCACTTTCCTGGCCAGTTGAGCGCAGTGCGAGCGGGCGAGCCACGAGAGGTCTACGGGTCGCGCCGGCCATCGCGGCGCGCCGAGCTCGACGGCCGCGAAGGGCGCATCGCGCTGACGTATTGGGGGCCGCCGGATCCGTCACCGATCATGCTGCTCCATGGCTGGATGGATTGTGGCGCCGCGTGGCAGCTGCTGGTCGATCAGCTGCCCGATGACTGGCCACTGGTGGCGGTCGACTGGCCCGGCTACGGACGCAGTGCGCAGCGTGCCGATCGCTATTGGTTCGCGGATCACCTGGCGGAACTCGACTGGCTGGCCGATGAGCTTTCAGCCGACCAGCCACTGCGCCTGATCGGTCACAGCATGGGTGGCACCGTCGCGTCGATGTACGCCGGCATCAGGCCCGACCGGGTCGCGTGGCTGGTGAATCTCGAGGGTTTCGGCATGCCCGACCTTCCGCATGCGCAACTTCCCGGACACGTAGCAGCGTGGCTCGACGCGTTGCGCGCGCCAGCGGCTGCGCGGCGCTATCCGGGCCTCGAGGAACTTGCCGCCGCACTCCGGCGTGCCAATCCGCGACTGCCGCCCGCGCACGCCCTGTTCCTGGCGGGCGCGTGGACCCGCGAATGCGCTGGCGACTTTGAAATCCTGGCCGATCCGCGCCAGCAGCTGCCCACGCCCATCCGCTTTGCGCGTGGCGACGTCGAGGCCTGTTGGGCACGGCTGCGCGTGCCGCTGCTGTTGCTCTACGGAGCCGAGTCAAATTTTCTGCAGCGCGCACTCGGTGACGCCGGGCTGGCGCGGATGCGCGAGCTCATACCGCAGATGATTGCCGAGAGCATCGAGGCTGCCGGGCACCTGTTGCTTTACGAACAGCCGCAGGCGGTGGCGCAGGCGATCGTGCGATTCATGGCGTCGCTCCCGTGAGCCGCCTCGGGGCGGGGCGGGCTGCGCATCCGGCGCTGGTGTCGCTGTGGCGGCGCGATCCGGCGTGTTTTTCCCTCGCGCGATTCTGCGCCACACTCGGCTGGCAGATGTTGGCCGTCGCGGTCGGCTGGCATGTCTACGCGCTCACTCACGATCCGTTGGCGTTGGGCCTGGTGGGCCTGAGCGAATTCCTGCCCTTCGTGCTGCTGGTGCTGGTCGGCGGCCACGTCGCCGACTATGCGGAGCGCCGTGCCGTGGCGAGCCGCGCCTATGCCGTGGTCATGCTCTGCGCGCTGGCGCTGCTGTGCCTGGCCGTGGGCGCCGGTCAGCGCGTCTGGCCCATCTACCTGATCATCGGTGTCTTCGGCGCGGCGCGGGCCTTCTGGGCGCCGGCCATGCAATCCATGCTGCCCGGGCTCATGCCGCGCGGGGAATTTGCCGGAGCGGTGGCGCTGAATTCGATGCTCTACCAGATCGCCACGGCGTTGGGCCCGGTACTCGGCGGGGTCCTGTACCTCGCTGGCGCGCCCATCGTCTACGGTGCCTGCCTGCTGCTGTTCACGGTGACGCTGTTGCTGGTGCGGCTGATCCGCGCTGATACCCGGCCGGCCGCGCCGCCGGAGCTCGGCAGCGCGCAACGCTTTCTCGAAGGACTGCGTTTTGTCCGCGGCAGCCCGGTGGTGCTCGGCGCGATTTCACTCGACCTGTTCGCAGTGCTGTTCGGCGGCGCGGTGGCGCTGCTGCCGATTTTCGCCCGTGATCTGCTGCACACGGGGCCGATCGGTTTGGGGCTGCTGCGCGCGGCGCCTGGAATTGGCGCCGGACTGGCCGCCGTGGCGCTGGCGCTGCGTCCGCTGCGCGATCACGCGGGGCGGGCACTGCTTGGGGGTGTCGCGGTCTTCGGCGTCTGCATGATCGTCTTTGGACTCTCGCGCAGCCTGACGCTGTCTTTCGTGGCGCTGCTGTTGAGCGGCAGCGGCGACATGGTCAGCGTCTACATCCGCGGCATACTGGTGCCGCTCGCCACGCCCGATGCCCTGCGTGGTCGGGTAAGCGCGGTGAGCTCGATGTTCATCGGTGCCTCGAACGAACTTGGTGAATTCGAATCGGGCCTGACGGCGAGCTGGTTTGGCACGGTGCCTTCCGTGGTCGCAGGCGGCGTGCTGACGCTGGCAGTAGCCGGGGTCTGGCCGCTGCTGTTTCCACAGCTGCGGCGTCTGCGGCACTTGCGTTAGGGCTGTATATCCGTACAGTACGCCCATGGAGCGCGTACTGAAGGGCCGGGGCGCCACGATCAACCCGCCGGGGCGCTTTGCCCGAATGCTGCCGCAGGCCGTGGACGATGGCTGGTACCAGGAATCCACCCCCGATTCCGTTGCCACCGAAGTGCGGGCTGAAGCGGCGCGCAGCGTCATCTCGAGCAACGATTCGCCCGATATTCCGTTCGCGCAGTCGATCAATCCCTACCGCGGGTGCGAACACGGCTGCGTTTACTGTTATGCGCGGCCGAGTCACGCCTACGTTGATCTGTCGCCGGGCATCGATTTCGAGACCCGTCTGTTCTACAAAGCCGATGCCGCGCGGCTGCTGCGCGCCGAACTCGCGCGTCCCGGGTACCGCTGCCTGCCCATCATGCTCGGTGCCAACACCGATCCTTACCAGCCCGTCGAGAAGCGCCTGAGGGTCACGCGCGAAATTCTCGAGGTGCTGCTGCAGGCGCGGCATCCAGTGACGGTCATCACCAAGGGCGCGCTCGTGCTGCGCGACCTCGATCTGCTGCAAGAATTCGCCAGCATGAAGCTGCTGCGCGTCACCGTCAGCCTGACAACCCTCGACCCGGAACTCAAGCGCACGCTGGAGCCGAGGGCCGCTTCGCCGCAGGCGCGATTGCGCGTGATCAGGGCGTTGGCGGACGCCGCAGTGCCGGTCGGCGTGTTGACCGCGCCGATGATTCCGGCGGTCAACGATGCCGAGCTCGAAGCGCTCCTCGCCGCCGCCGCCGGGGCCGGCGCGACCCGTGCCGGCTATGTGCTGCTGCGGCTCCCGCATGAAGTCAAAGACCTGTTCCGTGCCTGGCTCGAACAGCACCTGCCGCTGCGCGCCGCGCACGTCATGTCGCTGATCAGGCAGGCGCGCGACGGGCGCGACAACGATCCCCGCTTTGGCCAGCGCATGCGCGGCAGCGGCCCGTGGGCGGCGATGCTGCGCGCGCGTTTCGAGCTGGCCTGCAGGCGCCTGGGCCTGAGCGGCGAGCGCGACCCGGATCTCGACAGCACCAGGTTCTGTCCGCCGCGCGGCAGCAGCCAGCTGGAACTCTCACTCTAACGGCCCTCCCTACAGGTGTGCTGCACGGGTTAAGCTCCGCACCCATGCAGATGGAAACAGGTGCGGTCGCGCTGGTTGCCGGTGCCAACGGCATGGTGGGCGCCGAGCTGGTGCGTGTGCTCGCGGCCAGTGGCGATTACCGCCGGGTCGTTGCCGTGACCCGCCGGCCACTGTCCATCGAGGCGCCGCGGCTCGTCAACCGCATTCTCAGGTTTGAAAACCTGGAAAACGATTTGCGCGGTATCCATTGCGACGACGCCTACTGCTGCCTCGGCACCACGCTGCGGCAGGCGGGCTCGCCGCAGGCGTTCCGCGCCGTCGATTACGATCTGGTGCTGCGCTTTGCGCGCTTTGCGCAGTCTGCCGGCGCGCAGACGCTGGTGGTCGTGTCGGCGGCCGGGGCCACGCCCGCGGCGCGCAACTTCTACCTCAAGGTAAAGGGCGAAACCGAACTCGCGCTGGAAGCGTTGCGCTTTCGTTCTCTGCACCTCATGCAGCCCTCGCTGCTGCTGGGTTCGCGCGCACAGTGGCGCGTTGCCGAGGCGGTCGGGCGCGCGCTCATGCCGTTGTGCAATCCGTTGCTGCTGGGGCGCTACCAGCGCTGGCGAGCGATTCCGGCGCGCACCGTCGCTGTCGCGATGCGCGCGGCTGCGCGCTCGGGGCGCCTCGGCGCGCATCGCCACGCCTGGCGTTCGCTGCAGGCCCTGGGGCAAGCCACAAAGACCGCTGCGCGAATGTGACGCGCTGCGCATTCGGCGCGACATAACTACGGCATTCGTGATCTGGCGCGCATTGGCTGCCGCCCGGCTATCGTTAAATGGGCTCAAGTTTCCGAGTCCGCTGCCAATACATGCCGTTCACCCCTGGTGCTTTTTCGCTCTCGATGAGCCGCCGCCTCGGCGTCGCCATGGCGTCGCTCGCGGGCGCCTTGCTGCTGGCCGTTTCGTTGTTCGCGGTGCACGCCCTCGGCGAGGCGGACCAGCACCAGAGCATGAATGCCGTGGCGACGCTCAGCCGCAGTTACGCGCGGGAACTGCACACCCGGCTCACGGCCAGCGAACTGGTGGTGGAAGCTGTTACCAGCGGTGACGCGGGCGCAGGCGGTGCGCTGCTGCGCGCACGCATTTTGCGTTCCGATATCTTCCGTGGCGCGGTAGTCGCCGGTCCCGGCCGAATCCAGGGCCCGGTGCCGCTCGCCAGCGCCGATCAGCTGACGCTCAGTGCCGGGCAGACGCTGCTGCGTGTCCGTCTGCGCCGCGACGGCAGCTCTCAGCTCTACCTGGTGCGCGCGGTGCGCGCCGCCGGCAGTTCCGCGACCGCGTATTTTGAATTGTCCCCGGAATGGTTCTGGCAGGGCCACGACAATGCCGCGACCGCGCCGGCGGTGCTTGCTGTGCTCGACGGAAACGGCGCGCTGCTCAGCTCCAGCGATGAACTGCCAGCGGGGCTCCTGTCGATGTTCGCGCGCGAGCGCCTGCCCGACGCTGGCCGGCAGTCTGCACCGGCGCTGCGCTCGTGGAGCGTTGCGCGGCACGAATGGCGTGGTGCGGTTGCCACGGTGCTGCCAGAGGCGGCGCATCTGTCGGGCGGTTTCTGGACCGTGATCGTGAGCGCGCCAACGGCCTCGGTGCTGGCGTACTGGGGGCAGGCGGCGGAGCTGCTGCCGGTGCCGATGCTGCTCGCCGCCTTGCTGATACTGGCGCTGTGTTCAATGTTACGGGCTCGCTGGGAGCCGGTGTTGGAGGGCCTGCGCAACGCGCTTAATGAGCTGGCTCAAGGGCGCTACCAGCGCGTGGCCCTCGGCGCGGCCTGCGATGCACCGCGCGCGGCAGCGCACAGCTTCAACCGCACTATCGGTGCGCTCGAAGACAAGATGCGCGCCATGGCGAGTCTCAATGACATCGATCGCATGCTGCTGGAATCGGCCGAGCTCGAGTCCTGCCTCGACCCGCTGCTCGAGCGCATCTGCAAGATCACCGGTTGCGATGCCGCGATGGTGGCGCTGCTCGATCGAGACGCCACGGACTTCGGACGCGCCTACGTGACGGCGGCTGGCGAGCACACCCCGGTCAGCCGGATCAGTCTTAATTCGCTGCTGCTGTCGCAGTTGTGTCAGGAACAGCATGGGCTGACAGTCGGGCGCTTCGAGGCGGGCCGGCACAGCGTGCTGGAGCCGCTCCACGACCAGGGCGCGGAATTCTTCTGGCTCTGGCCGGTGCTGTCGCAGGACAACCTGGTGGCCGTGTTGGCGGTTGGCTACCGGGATGTGCCGCAGGTCGCGGCGGAAGTCGCCGGCTACGGCACCGAATGCGCTGCGCGCATCGGTGTCGCACTCTCCAACAGCGCACGCGGCGAGCAGCTCTATCGGCAGGCGCATTTCGACCCTCTGACCGCGCTGCCAAATCGCCTGTTGTTCCGTGATCGCCTCTCGCAGGAGCTGGCCAGCGCCGCGGACGGCCGCCAGCGCGGTGCGTTGCTGTACCTCGATCTCGACCACTTCAAGAAGGTCAATGACACCGTTGGTCACAGTGCCGGCGACCAGATGCTGCAGATCGTGGCGCAGCGGCTGCGCGCCTGCATCAAAGAAGGTGACACGGTGGCGCGGCTCGGCGGCGACGAATTCACGATCATCCTGCGCAGCGTCGGCACGGCCGAGGGTGCCCAGCGCGTCGCGGCGCGCGTCATTGAGGTGTTGCAGGAAGCGGTCAACATTGGCGGCCGCGACCACTATGTGCGTGCCAGCATCGGCATAACGCTGTTCCCGGACGACGGCACCGCGCTCGATGAGCTGATGCGCAACGCCGACCTGGCAATGTACCGCGCCAAGGCGGACGGACGTTCGCGTGCCGTGTTCTACAACCGCGCCATGCAACGCATGCCGGCGCTGGCGGCCGAGAGCGGCCTCTACAACGCGCTGCAGCGCCGGGAATTCTCGTTGTACTACCAGCCGCAGTACGCGCTTGCTGACGGCCGGCTGTCCGGGCTCGAGGCCCTGCTGCGCTGGCAGCCGCCGCGCGAGGTCATGCGCTATCCCGGCGAATTCGTGCCCGCGGCAGAACAGAGTGGCCTGATCATCGATATCGGCGCCTGGGTGCTGGAAGCCGCCTGCGCGCAGATGGCCGAATGGAGCGCGGCCGGCGTGGCCCCGCCGCGCCTGGCACTCAATGTCTCGGTGCACCAGCTGCGCCAGGCCGATTTCCCGAAACTGGTGCGGTGCGCGCTCGAGCGCGCGGGCGTGTCGCCCGACAAGCTCGAAATCGAAATTACGGAGTCGGTGTTCGCCGACGAAGAGGCGCTGGCGACGCTCCACCGCCTGGCGGCGCTCGGCGTGCACCTGTCACTCGATGACTTTGGCACCGGCTATTCCTCGCTCGGCTACCTGCGCGCGCACCCGGTGCAGGCCATCAAGATTGATCGCTCGTTCATCGAGGATGTGGCCCACAACCTTACCGCGGCGACGCTCGCCGAAACGATGATCACCATGGCGCACGCACTCGGCAAGCACGTGGTGGCCGAGGGCGTCGAGACCATGGAACAGCTGGAATTCCTGCGTGCGCGGCGTTGTGATTACGCGCAGGGGTTCTATTTCGCGCGCCCCGCCGCGGCCGCCGACATTACCGCCCTGTTGCAGGGACGCAGCGCGGCCATCGTCACTGAGTTGCGCGCCGCGGGTTAAACTTAAGCGGATTTGACAAAACTGTGACCGGGTTCACCGGCTTGCAGCAGTTGTGAACTGTCTCTCCATTGTCGCGCTTGACCGGCAGCGTCACCGTGCCAAACTTCGTCACATTGATTGTAAGGGCATACCTGTTGTAAGACAGGGACGCAAAGCCTCCGGTCCCCCTGATTGACAGGGGATAGCGGGGTTGCCACCCGAGAGGAATTTCGGCGTGTCATCCCCGCAAACCGGTCGCAGGCTCGGAATATTCAGCAGCGCAGCGGGGACCATTGCATGCAGCAGGCCAGCAGTTCGATCGGCAAACTTCCGTCCACCAGCGGCAATAATGTGCCGCCTGCCGCCGCCAGTCCCCGCTTTGTCATCAATCTGTGCGCCTCCACCACGCCGGTCGGGCTGGTGCAACCGAGCCACGCCGGCCTGAAGCGCTTTACGTTCTTCGTATCGCGGCGCCTCGAGGA
>JAYTXT010000097.1:0-3738 GCA_043742765.1 Gammaproteobacteria bacterium
GCGGGCAGCATGACTTCGAAGCCGTCCTCCCCGGTATAACCGGTGCGCGCCACGAACCACTCGCCAAGCTGAGCGCCGAAGAAGACCCCGAGCGCCAGCGCGGCAGCGGCATCCGGCGGCGTGAGCAGCGAGGCGAGGCGCGCGCGCGCTTCCGGGCCCTGCACCGCGAGCATCGCCAGCTCGCGCCGCTCGTGCACCTCAACCTCGAACGCGGCGGCGCGGGCACGGATCCAGATCAGGTCCTTGTCGCGCGTGCCCGCGTTGACGACGGCGCGGTACCAATGCGGGCCCTGGAAATAGACGATCAGGTCATCGATGATGCCGGCGTCTTCCCGGAGCATGCAACTGTAGAGCGCCTTGCCCGGCTGCGTGAGCCGCGCGACGTCGTTCGCCAGAAGTGTGCGCAGGAATTCGCGCACCCGCGCGCCGCGCAGGTCGATCGCGCACATGTGCGAGACGTCGAACACGCCGGCGGCGCGCCGCACCGCGTGATGCTCCTCGATCTGCGATCCGTAGTTGACCGGCATGTCCCAGCCGCCGAAGTCGACGACGCGCGCGCCGAGCGCCACGTGCAGGTCGTATAGAGGAGTGCGAAATCCCAACTTGTACTCCAGCTCCAGCCTTCGCCAGGGCGCCAAAAAAAAGGCGGCAGGTGCCCTGCCGCGCAACGCACCTGCCGCCCCTCTGTCCTTGGTACCTGAGAGATCGGGCAGCGGCCGCTTTGGCCGTTGCCGCACCCCTTCGGTGGACGGGCCTGCCTTAAGGCGCCGCCGCTCTCCAGAGCCCGTCTTTGATCTGCCGTTCCTGGTGCCTGAGCGTTTCCGGGCGGAATTTGCGCCTTCGGCGTCCGGGCCCGGGCTCGCGCCCAGTTCCGGAACTCTTCGGACAGATCTTGCTGACGGGGGTCAAATCATACCAGTTGCCACGCTCCCGCCTCTACAATTGCGGATTATGGATAGCCACCCCCTGCAACGCTCGCGCCACGCAACTCTCGCCGTGGATGTCGCCGGTGTCCGGGTGGGCGGCGGCGCGCCGATTGTCGTGCAATCGATGACCAACACTGACACGGCTGACGCCGTGGCCACTGTCACCCAGGTGCGCGCGCTGGCCGCGGCCGGTTCGGAGCTGGTGCGCATCACGGTCAACACCGACGCCGCCGCCGCCGCGGTGCCACGCATTCGCGCAGCGCTGGACGCGCAGGGCTGCGCCGTGCCGCTGATCGGCGATTTCCACTTCAACGGCCACAAGCTGCTCCGGGACCATCCGGACTGCGCGCAGGCCCTGGCCAAGCTGCGCATCAACCCAGGCAACGTCGGCCGCGGCGCCAAGCGCGACACGCAGTTCGCCGAGCTGATCGAATTCGCCTGCCGCTACGAAAAGCCGGTGCGGATCGGCGTCAACTGGGGGAGCCTCGACCAGGAGCTGCTGGCGCGGCTGATGGATGCCAACAGCGCCCTGCCAGAACCCGCATCGGCGCAGCACGTGATGCGTGAAGCGCTGGTGCGATCTGCCATTGACAGCGCCGCGCGAGCCATGGAGCTGGGGTTGGGCTCCGATCGCATCATCCTGTCCGCCAAGGTCTCTGCGGTGCAGGATCTGATTGCGGTGTACACCGAACTGGCCGCACGCACGCGGCATCCACTGCACCTGGGGCTCACGGAAGCCGGCATGGGCTCGAAAGGCATCGTCGCCTCGAGCGCCGCGCTGGCCGTGCTCCTGCAGCAGGGCATCGGCGACACCATCCGCGTGTCGCTCACGCCCGAGCCCGGCGGCGATCGTACGCGCGAGGTGATCGTCGCGCAGGAGCTGCTGCAGACCATGGGCCTGCGCAGTTTCGCGCCGCTGGTCACGGCCTGCCCGGGCTGCGGGCGCACCACCAGCAGCTACTTTCAGACCCTCGCCCAGAGCATCCAGGAACACCTGCGCGCGCGCATGCCCGAATGGCGCCGCACGCACGTCGGCGTCGAGGATCTGGCGGTCGCCGTCATGGGCTGCGTGGTCAACGGCCCCGGCGAGAGCAAGCAGGCCAACATCGGCATCAGCCTGCCGGGGACCGGCGAGCGGCCGGTCGCACCGGTCTACGAAGACGGCGTCAAGACCGTGACGCTCAAGGGCGAGCGCATTGCCGAGGAATTCCAGCAGCTCGTCGAGCAGTACGTCGCGCGCAGCTACCCGCGCCGCGCCCGTCAGTGACTGGCGCGGCCATCAGCACCGGAGAATCGCACTATGTCCTCACTCACCGAAAAACGCTGCAAACCCTGCAAAGGCGGCACGGCGCCGCTTACCACCGCCGCAGCCGAGGCGCAACGCGCCAGGCTTGCGGCCGGATGGCAGCTCAGCGCCGATGGCAAGAATCTCAAGCGCGAATTCAAGTTCGTCGATTTCTACCGCACCATGAGTTTCCTCAACGCTATTGCGCACATCGCCAACCTCGATGATCACCACCCTGATCTGGAAGTCGGTTACAACTATTGCCGCGTCCGCTACAGCACGCATTCCATCGGCGGGCTATCCGAGAACGATTTCATCTGCGCCGCGAAGATCGACTTGATCGCAGGTATTTAGGCCGTTTTCCGCTAGGTAGTGGTACGAATGTTCAGACGCCCTCGACGGCGCTAGTCTCATCGTGTTCCGGCAGGATGGCCGGATGCGAGGAGGCTCTATGAAACTTACCGTATGGGAACCCTTCCGCGACATGGAACAGTTCATGGCACGGATGAACCCGGCGCACTTCTGGCCCACGGGCCGCGCGCTCCCGGAAATCGCCAGCGCCAAGTTCCAATGGGCGCCATCGGCGGACATCAGCGAAACCGATCAGGAGTATCTGGTGCGGGCTGAGTTGCCGGCCGTCAGGAAAGAGGACGTGCAGGTCACGCTCGAGGATGGGGCGCTCACCATCCGCGGCGAACGCAAGCAGCAGCAAACGGAGAAGACCGAGAAATTCCACCGTGTGGAGAGCTTTAGCGGCGAGTTCTCGCGAGTCTTCTCGCTACCGGAGAATGTCGACCCGGCTGGCGTCCGTGCCGAGAGCAAGGACGGTGTACTGACGGTGCACATCCCCAAGCGCGCGGTCGCCAGGCCGGCGCCGGTGGAGATCAGGGTCAACTGACACCGGCAAGACGGCGCGCCAGGGCAATGAGAGTCCCTGGCGCGCCAGTGGCTCGCACGTTCGCAGTTCAGAACCAGCTGTAATTGAAGCTGATGCTGACGCGCTCGGCACTGCTCTGGTTCGGCGGCACCTCGTGCCGCAGCCAGCTCTCGAACAGCACGAGGCGGCCGGCCTGTGCAGGCACGCTCACCCACTGACGGTTATGCGCGCGGGCGCCGGCCTTGCGCGGCGGGGCCGCCATGAAGCGATCGAGCCGCGGGTCTTCGAATTTCAGGCCAGCGCAGCCGCGCGGGGTGCGCACGTAGTAGGTGCCGCTGATTGTCGACAGCGGATGGAGGTGCAGGCTGTGCACCACCTGGCGCCGCATGATATTCACCCAGCAATCGGTCATCGCCAACTGCCGGCCGCGCAGGTCGAGATCGAGTGCACGGGCGAAGCGCAGCACGTGCCGGTCGAGAGCGCGCGCCAGCCGCGCAAACGTGGGCGAGATCTGCTGCATGCGGCACTGCGTGTTGTACGAGGTATAGCCGCCGGGGTAATTGCGCGCCGACCAGTTGCGCCCGGCGCGATCGTCGTGGCGCAGCTGCAGGCATTCACGCAGCAGGCGGCGGTTGAGCTCCGGCGCGGGC
>JAYTXT010000098.1:0-2010 GCA_043742765.1 Gammaproteobacteria bacterium
AGCCTGGTGGCCGCGGTGGTGCGCCTGCACCACGGACGGTTGGCATTGCGCGAGCTCTCGCCGGGCCTCGGCGTGACCTGCAGCTTCCCGGCCGCGCTATAGTTCCTGCCCTATCCCCCGCCGGCGCTTGCCCATTGCCCGTGATATTGCGCGTAGCCATCCTGACCGTTTGCCTGGCTGCCCTGGCTGAGGCGACCCGGGCAGCTGCGCCCGCGTGGCAGGTGCCTGACGACGAGGGCCGGCTCATCTCGCTCCCGGCGCCCCCGCAGCGCATCGTCAGCCTGTCGCCGGGGGCCACGGCGATGCTGTTTGCCGCGGGTGGCGGCGCGCGTATCGTTGGCACGCCGGAATTCTCGGTAGAGCCCGCGGCGGCGCGCGGCATCAAGCGCATCGGCGACAGTCACGGTTTTGACCTCGAGCGGATCCTGGCGCTCCGACCCGACGTCATCGTCGCGTGGACCGGCGCGTTTTCCGCCGCGCAGCTCCTGCCCTTCGAACGCGCCGGGCTCCCGGTGTACCGGCACCGCGTGGTGCGCCTTGATGACCTGCCCACCGCGATCAGCCGGCTCGGCGTGCTGCTGCACACGGAGGCCACGGCCAGCCAGTCTGCCGCCGGCCTGCGCGCGCGCATCACGGCGCTCCGTGCGCGCTACCACCGCGCCGCCGCACCGCGCCTGCTGCTGCAAGTCTGGGACCGGCCGGTCTACACGCTGGGCGGCCAGCAGCTCCTGTCCGACGCCATCGAGGCTTGTGGATACAGCAATGTCTACGCCGAGCTCCACGATGCCGCGCCGGCGGTGTCGCTGGAATCGATCGCCGCGCGTGATCCCGACGTGATCCTGGCGTTGGCCGCCGACATGCACATGGCGCAGGAGTGGCTCGGGCGTTGGCGCGCACTGCCGCAACTGCGCGCTGTGCGCCACGGGCGCTTGCAGAGCTTCGTCGACACGCGCCTCAGCCGCCTCGGGCCGGAAGCCGTCGATGCCACCGAGGCGCTGTGCGCGCAGCTCGCCGCCGCCGAGCAGGGCGCGCCGCAACGCTGAACGGCGAACCTGCCTGCCGGAGAACTGCGGCGTTCAACAGGCGGGCGCCGGGAATCCGTCGGCCCCGGTGCGCCACGGCACCCAGCCCGCGGCCAGCTCCGCCACGGCGATGTCGGCCTTGCGCGCTGCGACCCGGAGCGGCTGCAGCGTGACGCCTGAGGGATCGAGCCTGGCCTTGAGCGCCTCGAGCGCCGCGGCACAATCTGTCTGCAGCTGCTGCTGCGCCTGCTGCACGGTCGCGACGCTCTCGTCCGCCTGCGCCGCGTCCTGCCGTTGTTCGCCGATGCGGGTGGCGCTGCGCAGCGCCGTGGCGGCGCGGCCCACGGTGGTGGCAGAGACGGCGCGTCGGCCGAACAACGCGCCGAGCAAAGTCGAACCCACCGATACGATGGTCTGCAGTGTCTGCTGCGTAGCCTGCGAATGTTCGCGCGCAGCGCGGGCCTGCGCGTTCTGCAAGCGCAGCTGCAGCGCCGCGAGCTTGGGCGCGTAGGCGGCCTGGAGCGACTCGAGCTGCGCATCGCGCGTTTCCCGCAGGCGCAGCGCCAGGCGGGCACGGAAATCGCCCTCGCTCTCGCCCGGGGCGGAGGCCAGCTTGAGCGATTCGCAATAGAGCAGGTCGGCGCGTCCGGTCTCGTACAGGTGTGCCGCCAGCGCTTTGGCCCAGCTGGCGTAGGAATCGGCGCGCAGTGCCGCAGTCGGCGGCGGCGCGAAACTCGCTGCTGCCTGCGGTGCGCTGCCGGCCTGAGCACGGAGCGCGGTGGCATCGCGCGCCTCGGCCCACGACGGTTCAGCGCCATCGTCGCCCAGTGGGACGAGCCACTGCAGTGTTTGCCAGGCGTCGACGCTCGCGCGCGCATCCACGAAATGGAGTTTCGCGGCGGCCAGCAGGCCGAAGCGGTACTGCAGTGCGCCGCTGCCAGCCGTGGCGGGCAGGAACAGTTCGCGCACCGAAGACGGCAGCGCTGGG
>JAYTXT010000099.1:0-5809 GCA_043742765.1 Gammaproteobacteria bacterium
CTGCTGCAACGCTCCGCCGTGGACCCCACGAAAGAATGGGTCGTCTCGCTGGTCAAGGATTCGGTGACTCCGGGGAATCCGCGTTACAACCCGCGCGCCGCGCGCGCCAAGCTCATGGTAAAGGATCCGCTCGGCCAGCGATGGGGCACGGACGTCGCCTGGCCGGAGCTCGCGCACAGCGACGACAACATGGAGTGCTACTCCTGCCACACGTCGTGGACCACGAGCTGCGGGGGCTGCCACTTGCCGATCGAGGCCAACTGGAAGAGCGAGAAGCACCGCTTTGAGGGCGGCACGAGCCGCAATTACGCCACCTACAACCCGCAGGTGGCGCGCGACGACGTGTTCCTGCTCGGCCGCCGCGGGCCGGTCGAGAACGGCAAGATTGCTCCGGTCCGCTCCTCCTCCGCACTGGTGCTGTCCTCGACCAACGCGAATCGCGAGCATATCTACACGCAGCAGCCGCCGATCGCGGCCTCGGGCTATAGCTCGCAGGCCATGAACCCGCACTATCCGCACACCGAGCGCAAGACCGAGACCAAGACCTGCAGTGACTGCCATCTGGCGGCCACGGGCGACAACAACGCGATCATGGCGCAGACGCTGGGCCAGGGGACGCAGTACATCAACTTCCTCGGGCTCAACGCCTACCTGGGAACCGAGCGCTCGGTTGCGGCGGTACAGGTAACCGAGTGGGAGGAACCGCAGGCCGTCATCGGCAGCTACTTGCACCGCTACGCCTACCCGGATTTCTATGCCGCTCACCTGGCGCGCGGCCGACAGCTGGCGAACGCGGCCACGCACGCCTCTGGACCCGCCAGCTGTGTGCAGCAGCGCGGCGAGTATCTGTACGCCGCCGAGGGCCGGGGCGGGTTGCGCGTCTATGACATCGCCAGCATCGCCAACAAGGGCGTCAGCGCCCGGATTCTCAGCGCGCCGTTCTCACCGCTGGGCCACGATACACACGTGAGCACGCGCGACGCCTCCTGCGTGGTGCTTGCCACGACCCAGCCGGTGCAACCCGCGCGCAACCAGGGTCCACTGATGCGCCAGAGCAATCTCGAGCAGCCCTTCCTCGACGTCTATCGCTACGCATTCATCACCGACCGGATCGAAGGGCTGATCCTGGTGGACATCGATACGCTGATGGACGGCGACTTCCGCAACAACCAGCTGCGGCGGGCGCTGACCTGGAACCCCGGGGGATTGCTGCGCGGCGCGCGGCATGTGGCCATTGGCGGCCGCTACCTCTATATCCTTGCCGACGCCGGCCTCATGGTCGCCGATTTCCAGGATCCGCTCGCCCCGCGCGTGCTCGCGACCGTGGCGCTCGACGACGCCCGCGCCGCCATGCTGCAATTCCGCTATCTGTTTATCACCGACCGCGGCGGGCTGGCGGTCATTGATGTCACACACCCGGAGCTGCCGCGCCTGGTGCCGGGCGCGCGCGTACCGCTCACCGATGCCCACAAGCTGTTCGTATCGCGAACCTACGCCTGGGTGGCTAATGGGCGCGAGGGCCTCGCGATCATCGATGTAGAGAAGCCCGAGGCGCCACGCCTGTACCGGAGCTTCAACGCCGGCGGCGCGCTCAGCGATTCCCGCGACGTGGTGCTCGCCGCGACCAACGCCTCATCGTTCGCCTACGTGGCCGACGGCGCGGGTGGACTCAAGGTGATCCAGACGATCGCGCCCGACACCCAGCCCGACTTCTACGGCTTCGCGCCCGAGCCCCGGCCGCAGCTGATCGCCAGCTACCGCACGGCGGCCCCGGCACTCGCCCTGTCGAGGCCGCTGGAACGCGACCGCGCGGTGGACGAGAGCGGTGGGCAAATCGCGGTATTCGGCCGCCGCGGCTCACGACCGTTTACTCTGCAGGAGATGCAGCGCATGTACCTAGACGCAACGGGCAAGCCGTGGTTCGTCCGCGATGCAGAAACCAGCGGGGCGCCGCGATGAGAGCCGCGACGCTAGCAGCCTCTGCCCGGCAAGGGGTTCTGGCCGTGTGGCTCGGCGTCGGCGCCGCTGCTGCAACCCCCGCCACGCCCGCCGAGGCGGTTCACCTGGGCGTCGCCAGCTGCGCCAGCAGTATTTGCCACGGTGCGGCCAAGCCCAGGTCGGCAACGCCGGTGCAGCAGAACGAATACGTCACCTGGCAGCACTTCGACCCGCACGCAGGCGCCTTCCATGCGCTGAGCGGACCGCGCGGCCGCGACATCGCTCGACGCCTCGGCATTGTTGATGTCACGACGGCGCAGCAGTGCCTGGGCTGCCACGCCGATGCGCCGCCGGCGCCGCTGCGCGGCGCGCGCTTCCAGGTCGACGACGGCGTCGGTTGCGAAAGCTGCCATGGCGCCGCGGATCGCTGGATTGCGAGCCACGCCGATACGCCGAGGGTCGCTCACGCGGACAACATCCGGGCGGGTTTGCGTCCGCTCGAACGGCCGGCGGTGCGGGCAAGCGTGTGCATCGATTGCCACGTCGGCGCGCCTGGCGCCCTGGCCACTCACCGTATGATGGCCGCCGGCCATCCGCGACTGGCCTTTGAACTGGACACCTACACCGAACTGTGGCGGACCAGCGGCGGCCGCGTGCACTACGCGCACGACCAGGCGTACCGCGAACGCAAGGGCCTGCCGGCTGCTGCCGATGTCTGGATTGCCGGACTGCTCGCACAGGCACGGCGTCAGCTGGCGTTCCTGCGCCAGAGCACGGGCGCAGGATTGTTGCCGGAGTTTGCACTCTTCAATTGCTACTCGTGTCACCGCAGCATGGGGCTGGCGCGTTGGGCCGAGCGGGAACCAACACCGGCCGTATCATCCGGCGCGCTGCGCTTCGATGACGCCACATTGCGGCTCATCGCCGCCGTCCTGGCCACCTACGCACCAGCGGATGCGACGCAGCTGCTCGAACTGGTGCGGCAGCTCCAAGCCGCGCCGGGCGAGAACTGGGCGGCCGTGCAGCGTGCCGCCACGGCACTGGATGCCGCGCTCGCCCCGCTGGCAGCGGCGCCACCGACGCTGTCAGCTGCGCAGGCGCATGAGCTGGTCGAGCGGCTGACGACGGCCGTGCGGCACGGGGAGTATCGCGACTATGCCGGCGCCGAACAGGTCGCCATGGGCGCCGTGGTGCTGCTCGCCACGAGCGGCCAGGCAACCGAGTCGCCGGCCGTCGAAACCTTGTTCGCGAGCCTGGCCGACGACGAGCGTTTCGACGCAGCGCGATTTCGGGACTTGCTGGAGAACGCCACGCGCTAGGCGCCCCGCCGCCGCCGTTACTCCACTGCGCAGAAACAGTAGGCCAGCGTGTGCTGCGGCACCGCGGCGAGCCGCTGCCAACGCAGCACTTCGCGCTCCAGCGGCCGCAGCTGCGGCGCCAGCTGCGAGCGCAGGCCCGCTTCCAGCGGGCTTGCACCCAGACCCACGGTGCGCAACCCTGCCGCGTAGGCGCCGCGCACATTCAGCAGCAGCTGCTCGGTGAAGCTGAGCTGCGGCTCGATAATGCGCACCTCGTAGCCCACCGCCAGCCTGGCCCGTTTCGCGGCGGCGTGCACCGCATCGTCGAAGCCCCCAAGCCGGTCCACGAGCCCGAGGCGCAGCGCGTCACGGCCCGCCCAGACACGGCCCTGCGCGATCGCGTCGATGGCCGCCGGCGTTTTGCGGCGCCCGCTGGCCACGCGCTGGAGAAATTCGGCGTAGGAATGATCGACGCTGGCCTGAAGTATCTGCTCGACTTCGGGCTGCAGTGGCCGATCGAGGCGCAGCGTGCCCGACAGCGCGGTGGTACCGACGCCGTCGACACTCACGCCGAGCTTCGCCAGCATACGATCGAAGGTCGGGATCGTGGCGAACACGCCGATCGAGCCGGTGATGGTGTTGGCGCTCGCCAGGATCTCATCGGCCGGGGCGGCGATGTAGTAGCCACCGGACGCCGCCAGATCGCCCATCGAGGCGACCACCGGCTTGCCCGCGGCGCGCAGCAGCTGCACTTCGCGATAGATCTGTTCAGAGGCGAGGACGCTCCCGCCCGGACTGTCGATGCGCAGCAGCACCGCCTTGATCTGCGAATCGTCGCGTGCCTGGCGCAGGAGCGCTGCGGTCGACTCGCCGCCGACCGTACCCGAAGGCTGGTCGCCATCGAGGATCTCGCCGCTCGCCATGATGACGCCGACGGCGCTGCCGCTGTCACGATGCAAGCGCTCCTCGGTGTGGAGCACGCGCAGGTAGTCCTCGAGCGCGACCGAACGGAAACCGTGCTGATCCTCGTCGGCACCGACCAGCTCGCCCATGCGCTGCTCGACCTGCTCGCCAGTGCGCAGCGCGGTGACCAGGCCGGCGTTTTTCGCCACCGCCGCCATATCACCGCCCGCCTGGCGCACCGCAGCGGCGTAGCCGTTGGCATAGACGTCGATAGCGGCGGGATCGAGGTGGCGCGCGGCGCCGATGCCAGTGCGATACCCGAGCCACAAGGCCTGTAGGTAAGCCGCGCTTTCCTGCCGTTCTTCCGCCGACATGTCGTTGCGCACGAATGGCTCAGCGGCGCTCTTGAACTTGCCGGCGCGCACCAGGTGCACGTCGACCGCCAGCTTGTCGATCGCGTCCTTGAAATACATGCGGTAGCGATCAAAGCCCGCCAGCAGCACAAAACCAAAGGGATCGAGATACACCTCGTCGGCCTGGGCCGCGAGGTAGTACTGGCCCTGCAGGAAATAGCTGCCGTGGGCGATGACCTTCTTGCCGGTGGCGCGAAACTCGCTGATCGCACGGGCCAACTCCTCGAGCTTCGGCAGCCCCGCGCCCGTGAGGTCATCGGTCTCAAGCAGCAGCGCCTGAATGCGCCTATCGGTCGCAGCGCCGCGGATCGCCCGGGTCAGATCCCACAGCAGCGTCTGCGGCGCGCTCTCACCCTGGGCCTCGTTGAGCGCGCGCTCGAACGGCGCGCCGGAAAGTTGCTCGACGATCTCGCCTGTGGGGTGGATGACCAGTGCGCCACGCTCAGGAAGCCTCGGCATCGAACCACGCAGCGCCGCGATCAGCAGCGCCAGGAGCCCGAGCAGCAGCAGCAGGTGCAGCACGCGACGCACGAGGTCGAGTCCGCGCCACAGATTGCGGAAGAAGCCGAGCAGGTAGCGCATGCGTCGTGACTGCCGCCGTTACGGCGGGCGCGGCCCTAAACCTTCTCTTCGATGCGTGCCGACTTCCCGGCGCGATCGCGCAGGTAATAGAGTTTGGCGCGCCGCACATTGCCGCGGCGCTTGATGCTGATGTCGCTGATCGAGGGGCTGTGGGTCTGGAAGGTACGCTCGACGCCCTCGCCGTGCGAAATCTTGCGCACCGTGAACGAGGAGTTGAAGCCGCGATTGGAAATGCCGATCACCACGCCTTCGAAGGCCTGCACGCGCTCGCGCTCGCCCTCGACGACCTTGACCTGTACCACCACGGTGTCGCCGGGCTTGAAATCCGGCACCTTGCGCGTCATGCGTTCGGCTTCGAGCGTCTGAATGATGTTCATGTGTCGTCTTCCTGTTCCCGTTCCCGCAAAAATTCCTGCAGCAGCGCCGCGCGCTGCCCATCCAGTGTCACGTCCGCCAGCAACTCGCGCCGCCGCAACCAGGTGCGACCCAGCGCCTGCTTCAGCCGCCAGCGCGCGATCGCGGCATGGTCGCCCGACTGCAGCACCGCCGGCACCCGCCGCCCCGCGTACTCCTCGGGCCGGGTGTAATGTGGCCAGTCGAGCAGCCCGGCGCTGAACGACTCCTGCTGCGCCGAGCGCGCGTCGCCCAGCGCTCCCGGCAGGAGCCGCGCCAGCG
>JAYTXT010000100.1:0-6427 GCA_043742765.1 Gammaproteobacteria bacterium
CGTACACCGAAAGGCCCCGCAGCTTCATGGCCACCAGCACCGGCTTGAGCGCGCGCGGCCCCAGGCGCCTTACCAGGGCGGCCACCAGCCGGGCGCGCGAGCGCGGTTTGAATTCTCCGGGATTCGCGCTCCGTGCCCAGTGCGTGGCCTGTTCTTCCGCCGCGTTGGCCAGCGCGCGGAACAATTGCTGGTGGCGCGGGTCGGTCTCCTTGTCGGCCACCACGCGATAAAGCCAGGCGGATTCGCGCTCGTGATACCAGCTGTCGTAGGGGTCGCTCATGACCACTAGGCTAGCAAACAACGCCCGGTCGCGCTCGCGCCCACAGTTAGCGGCTGCGCAGGAGTGGCGCGAGGTGAACCATCAGGCCGGTGCTGAGAATGCGGCTGTCGATCACAGCATGGGCGCCCGAGCGCATGACCGCCACCGCTTCGCTGACCGCGGGGTTGTCCGCGGTCACGAACACCGCCAGCCCCGGTGCAACAGAGTGCAGGGCATCGATCAGGGCACTGGCGCCCATGTCCGGCATCGCCAGTGGCACGATGGCACAGATCAGCGGCCCGGCGCGCGCCGCCTCGATCGCCGCACGGCCGTCGGCGCACTCGTGCAGCGGTGCCTGGAGCGCCGCCAGGACCCGCCTGATTTCCTCGCTATCGCGCTGCTGCACGCACAGCACCGCGGGGCGGCCCGGGACCACCCCAACGGCTGGTCCGGCAGCGGGTCCTGCACTGGGTTGGGGGTTGCGCACCGTGCGAGTTTGCCCGGGGCGCTGGCGGTGGCAATCAGGGATTCTGCGTAGAGTCCTCGGAATCCAGCACCATGCGCACCAGCTCGGCGAGCGAACTGGCGCGCATCTTCTCCATAACGTGGGCGCGGTGAATTTCCACGGTGCGCTGGCTCACGCCCAGCTCGGCGCCGACGACCTTATTGGCCTTGCCGTGGGTGACCAGCCGCATCACTTCGGTCTCGCGGGGCGTCAGCGTCGCCAGCCGCGCCAGGATCCCGGCGCGCCCGGCCAGGCGGGAGCGCGACTCGGCGTCACGCACCAGCGCCCGCTGGATCCGATCGAGCAGATCCTGGTCGCGGAATGGCTTCTGCAGGAAATCGAAGGCCCCCTGCTGCATGGCCTCGACGGCCATCGGCACGTCGCCATGGCCGCTGATGAACAC
This sequence comes from Gammaproteobacteria bacterium, assembly GCA_043742765.1. Lineage (GTDB taxonomy): Bacteria > Pseudomonadota > Gammaproteobacteria > Steroidobacterales > Steroidobacteraceae > FEN-1191. The sequence goes on from JAYTXT010000100.1 coordinate 1,168, forward strand.
CACCGGGATCGTGGCGCCGCGCCGGTTGAGTTCCTGCTGCAGGTCGAGCCCGCTCATGCCCGGCATGCGCACGTCGAGCAGCAGGCATCCGGGATGCTGCGGGTTATAGGCGGCCAGGAACTCCTGCGCCGAGGCAAACACCTGCGCCTGCAACCCCACCGAACGGATCAGGAAGCGCACCGAGCTGCGCACCGCCTCGTCATCGTCCACGATGTAGACACTCACCGGATGGTTCTTCATGTAGTCGCTCCAGGGACCGCCGGCAGGAAGAAGTGGAAACAGCTGCCGCGCGGTTGGTTGGCCCGCCAGGCGAGCTGCCCGCCGTGACTTTCGACTATTGAGCGGCTGATCGCCAGTCCGAGGCCCGTCCCCTCCGGCTTGGTGGTGGCGAAAGCCTCGAACAGCCGTTCCCGGATCGCCGGGTCGAGTCCCGGCCCCAGATCGCTGACGCTCATTTCGACGCCCGCCCCGGAACGCAGCGTGCGCAGATGCACCACGCGTTCGCAGCCCTCCGCCTGGACCGCTTCGATCGCGTTGCGCACCAGGTTGAGCATCACTTGCTGCAGCTGGATGGTGTCGCCCAGCACGCGCGGCAGGTTTGCGCCCAGGTCGATGAGCAGGCGCACGTTGTTGATCCTGGCATCGGATTCGACCAGCACCGCCAGCTCACGCACCACGGCGTTGAAATCGAGCAGTTCCTCGTGTGTCCGGCGATTGCGCACCAGGGCGCGCAGCCGCTTGATGATTTCGCCGGCGCGGAGCGATTGCGCGCTGATCTGGCGCAGCGCGGTCACCACTTCGTCCAGAGCGGGCGTGTCCTGGGTCGCATAGCGTTCCGCCGCCTGCGCGTACAGGGTGATAGCGGTCAGCGGCTGGTTGATTTCGTGTGCCAGGCCGTTGGTCATTTCACCCATGGTGGAAAGCCGTGCGACATGCGTGAGCCGGTCGCGCACTTCACGCACCGCTTCCTCTGCGGCCTGCCGCTGCTCCTCCTGCGCCCGCCGGCCACTCAGGTCGTGGAGAAAGCCTACGAACCGCGGCGCCGGGGGATCGTCGATGCGGCCAATCGCCAGCGAAGCCGGAAACTGGCTGCCGTCCCTACGCAGCGCGACCACTTCGCGGCCGATACCAATGATGTGCGCCTCGTGCGTCTGCAGGTAGCGCGCGAGGTACTGGTCATGCTGGCCCTGGTCTGGGGAGGGCATCAGCGTGCTGACATTGCGCCCGACGGCCTCCGTGGCGGTGTAGCCGAACATGCGGCAGGCAGCCGGGTTGAAAGTGTCGATGAGTCCCCGGTGATCGATAATGATGACTGCATCTACGCAGGCGTCGAGCAGTGCCTGCAGCTCGCGGTTCATGAGCGGTGGCGCTCAATAGTTCTGGTCGGTCTCCGGGTCGAGATCGTCGTCATCGTCGTCGTCGTCATCATCATCATCATCATCCCAGTCGTCGTCCTCGTCCTCATCGTCATCATCTTCTTCGGGCTTGGCGATATCGGCACCCGACCAGCCTTCCGGCTGCTCGATCTTGTCGAGGTCGAATTCAGCCCAGGTGTCGACATCGATTTCCTCGATGTCGCCATCGAGGTACTCGATCTCGATCAGTTCCGCGTCCTCGTTCACCGACAGCACGCGAAAGCTGTCGTTTTCATCGATGTTCTCGTACCACTGGCCCACCACGGGCTCGAATTCTCTGGCCACTGCTCTGATCCTCGTCCTCGCCGCCGCAGCGCGGCTCCAGGGCGGATATTAGGGTCAGCGCGCCTCCTTAGGCAACGCGGCTGGCGGCGGGTCGTCATCCGCGGCGGCGTCGGCGACATGGTCTAGGTCCTCGAACTGATCGTTATTGACGGCCCAGAAGAAGGCGCCGACCGCCGCCACGAGCAGCAGCAGCCCCAGCGGAATCAGCAGCAGGGAGATGCTCATGCCGGGCGCCTTGCGAAACGGCGTGCGCGCTCGACCACGTACAATGAGCTGGCTGACATCCCGGCCGCCGCCAGCCAGGGCGAAACCAGCCCGGCCGCGGCGAGCGGCACGGCGCACAGGTTGTAACCCAGGGCCCAGCGCAGGTTCGATCGCACCAGAGCCTTGGTGCGGCGGGCGATGCGGATCGCAGCGGCCAGCGCAGCGAGCGATTCGTTCATGAGCAGCAGGTCCGCCGCGGCGTGCGCCAGCGCGGCGCCACTGCCCATGGCGCAGGAGGCATGCGCCGCGGCCAGCACCGGACCGTCGTTAATGCCGTCGCCGACCATCAGGACCCGGTGGCCCTGTTCTTGCAAGCGGCCTATCAGTGCAAGTTTTTCCCGCGGATCCATGCGGCCGGCGGCCGCGTCGATGCCAAGCGTGGCGGCGACGCGCGCCACGGTCGAGTGCCGGTCGCCGCTGGCGATGCGGATCGACAGCCCGAGCGCGCGCAGCGAGCCGATCGCCGTGATCGCATCGGCGCGCAACGTGTCGGTGAGCGCAAAGGCCGCGGCAAAGCCGGCGGCCGAGCCCAGCCAGACGAAATCGTCCTCGTCACCTGCAGCCTCAGGCGCGAACGCAGTGCCGCGCAGTTCCGCGACATAGTCCCGGCGCCCGATGCGCCAGTTAGCGCCATCCACGCGGCCCTCGGCGCCCCGACCGGCGCACTCGCGCGCGTCCGTAAGCGCGAGCCGCGCCGTGGTCGCGGCTGTAAATGCAGCGGCCAGCGGGTGCGCCGAATGCTGTTCCAGGCTGGCCGCGATGGCCAGTGAGCGTTCGCGGTCCAGGCCGCCCAGACAGCGGACCTCCCCGAGCTGCATGCGCGCGCTGGTCAATGTGCCAGTCTTGTCGAGCACGACCGTATCGATGGCGGCGAGGCGCTCGAGCGCATCAGCTCGCGTCACCAGCACGCCGCGCCGCGCCAGGCGGGTGGTGGCGGCGGCCAGGGCTACGGGCGTCGCCAGCGACAGCGCGCAGGGGCAGGTGACGACCAGGACCGCCAGCGTGGCGCCGAAGGCGCGCGCGGGGTCGAGCCAGAGCCACAGGCCCGCCACTGCGGCAGCGAGCAGCACGATCCAGAACACGAAGTGGCTCGCGGCGCGGTCGGCCGCCAGGGCCTGCGGTGGCCGCCCGGACTGCGCCCGCTCGATCAGCGCAGCCATCGAGGCCAGCGTGGAGTGGAGCGCGTCGGCTCTGGCCCTTACCGTGCACGCGGCCCCCAGGTTGATCGCTCCACCAGCAAGCTTGGCACCGGTCTGCCGCGTCATAGGCACCGCCTCGCCGGTGATGAGCGATTCGTCGACCAGTGTGGCGCCGCTCTCAAGAGTGCAGTCCACGGGGATTACCGCGCCGAGCGCTACCACCAGCCGGTCGCCCGTGCCCACGGCCGCAAGCTCCACCCGCTCGCTGCCGCCATCGGCACGCAGCCGTGTCACGGATACCGGCAGGCTCCGTGCCAGCGCTTCGCCGGCATTGAGGCTCCCACGCCGGACGTTCATTTCTACGTGGCGGCCGACCAGCAGAAAGAAAATGAACATGGCCACCGAATCGAAATAGATCGCGCCGCTGCCGCGCCAGGTATTGATGACGCTGGCAAAGAAGGCCAGCAGGAGCGCCGCGGCCACCGGCACGTCCATGCCCAGCGACCCGCGGCGCAGGTCGTGCCAGGCGCCGCGCAGGAAGGGCGCACCAGAGTAGAACGTCACCGGTACGGCGATCAGCATCGCGGTCACGCGCAGCAACTGTTCGATCCACGGATCGATTCCGCTCAACGCACCCGCGTACAGCCCGACCGTGTACATCGACATCTGCATCGAGGCGAGCCCGGCGAGGCCGATGCGCTTGAGCGAGCGGCGCCGCTCGGCATCCTGCGCGGCGCTCCCGGCCGCGCCGTTGAGCGGCACAGCGTGAAACCCCAGGCGTTCCACCGTATCGAGCACGGCGCCAAGGCGCGAACGCCGCGGATCCCAGGCGACGCTGACGCGCGCGGTGGTGAGGTTGACCTCGACCTGCTGCACTCCCGGTAGCGCGCCGACCCGGGTGCGGATCGAGCGGGCGCAGTTCGCGCAATGCATGCCTTCGGCGAAGAACTCGACCTGCTCGAGCCCGCCCGCGCGCTGCCAGCGCAGGTGTTGTGCGGTGGCCTGGCTCAATGCGCCTCCGGGGCCCGCGGCGCCGCGGCGCCCAGCACCACCGGCTCCTGCAGGTCGCCTTGCGATCGTCCGCGCAGCAGCCATTGTTCCTGGTCGTCGGCGAGTTCCAGCCACCAATGTGCTACCGCAGGGGCAGTGCACGGTGCGGTGTAGCGCGCGCCGTGCTGTTCGAGCGCAACGCTGCGATCAGCTTCGGCCGCAGTCGGATGCGCCAGCCTGAGGCGCAGTGCCGCCGGTGCGGCGCCATGCAGGGTCACCACGCACAGCTGCGTGAGCGGATGGATCTCAATCGTGGCGCTGATGCCAAGTTGTACCGCGCGCGCCTCCCGCTGTTGCTCGCGCTCGAGCGCGCCGCCCTCCCAGTGATAGTACTTCGGCAGTTCGCTGTCACCGCGGGTCATGGCGAGCGCCAGCGAGGCGAGGCTCCCCGCCACCGCGAGCAGCGGCAGTGTGATCACCAGAACCAGGACCGGGTTGGCAGGTTTGCGCATGATGCTTACCGTGATGGCGCGAGCAGCCGCGCATCGTGAGTCGCCGTGACGCGCGCATCATCGCGGGCGACGATGCGGAAATGAATCGATTCGGATCCCGCTGGCTGGTAGGCGTCGCGCTGTACGCGCACCACCGCCGGATAAACCTCGCCAGGCGCAACGCGGTATACCGGCCTGGCCGGGTCGAGCGTCAGCGCTCCGGCGCCGGTAACTGAAACCTCAAAGTTCCGGCTCAGTTCCGACTTGTTGAGGATCTTCAGCGTGTAGACGTTTTCGATGCGGCCGTCGTCGAGCAGACGGAACAGGCTGTTGCGATCGCGGATCACATCCAGCCCGAGCGGCGTGCGCAGGTACAGGGCCACGGCGAAGCCTACTGCGAGTACGCTGAGGATCGCGCCATAGACCAAAACGCGCGGGCGTACTACGTGCGTGGTGTGGTGATCGAGCGCGTGCTGCGTCGCATAGCGGATCAGGCCGCGCGGATAGCCGATGCGGTCCATGACCTGGTCGCAGGCGTCGATGCAGGCGGCGCAGGCGATGCATTCGTACTGCAGTCCCTTGCGGATGTCGATACCGGTAGGACAGACCTGCACGCACCAGGTGCAGTCGATGCAGTCGCCCAGACCAGCCGGGCCGCGCGGCGCCGCGCGGCGCC
>JAYTXT010000101.1:0-2553 GCA_043742765.1 Gammaproteobacteria bacterium
CTGCATCGCTCTGTGGGTGAGCGCGGTGGCGGCGCAGCCGGACGGAGCGCGATCGCTTCGTGTCCTGTTCTGGAACAACCTCGTCGGCCGCGCGCTCGCGGTTTCCTCGGAAGCGCAATTCGACTATGCGAGCGGCCATCGCAGCTCGCCCGGCCAGTACTTTCTTGAATTGCCGCTGTTCCTGCTGCCCTGGACGGTCTGCGCCTGGTACGCGTTCAAGGCGGCATGGCGTGGCGCTCGCGTCGCAGGCCCGCGGCGTGCGGCCTGGCGTTTTGCGCTGTGTGCGGCGCTCCCGGGGCTGGTGGTATTGTCGCTCGCTGCGACGGCACGCGGCATTTACGCGGCGCCGTGCGTGATCGGTTTTGCAATGCTCGTCGCGCTCTGGGCGGAAGAACTGGCCGGAGCAGGCGCCGCTACGCGCCGTGCCTTTGCCGGCACCGCGGTACTGGTGGCGGCGTTGGCGTTGGTCGTACTGGCCGCGACCGTGGCCTTGCAGTGGAGCGTGCTGCGTGCGCCATGGCCTCTGTTCGCGCTGAGCTCGATCACAGCCGCGCTGGTGCTTGTGTGGAGCACTCGCCAGTGCTTCGCGCCAGCGCCGCAATCGGTCGCGCGGGCGCCGCCGTCGCGGCTGCTGGAGTTCGCCATCGCCTGGTGCCTGCTGCTCTCGCTCGGAGTTCTGGGCCTGTTCGGCGCGATGAACCGCACGCAGGATATCGACGCGCTCGCCGCGCGGGTGGCGCAGGCCGCAGGCCCCGCGCCGCTCCTGTTGTGGAGCCCGGATGAAACCACGCTCGCCTGGGCGCAACTCGATTTGCCCGCCGGAAGCTGGAGCGCAATCGATGGCACGGACCCTGCTGCCTCAGCCACGCTGGCAGGGCAACTGCGCGCTGCACCCGACACCGTTGTCGCCAGCATGGCACCCGGAAGATGGCCGCGCGCAGCCTGGCTCGCGTATCTCCGCGGTGAACTGAGCGCTGACGGTGCACAAGCCGTCAGTGTGGGCAGCGAGCCATTGCTCGGCGCCGCCGGGCTCAGCGTGCGCGCCCAGGGCGGCCGTCCCGGCGGCCGCGGCTATTACCTGTGGCAGCGCGAGCCCTGAGTCAGGATGCCATTGTGGCGCAGGATCGCGGATAATTCCCTGCTGAAAACCGATCGAGGTGCGTGATGCGACACCCACATGCGTTAACCCTTGCGGCCTTGTGCCTGGCAGCCAGCTTTGCAGCCACGGCCGCGACTCCGCAAGCCCGCGCCGACGCGCTGGTTACGGAATTCGTCTATGGCGGCCTGGCGTTGACGCCGGTTGCCGCGACCGGCGCCGGCTACCACGTGCACGGCAAGCTGCGGCTCGATGGCCGCTGGGATGACTACAGCGCCGCCGGCATCCGCAGGTCTCGCGAGTTCAACCACCAGCTGCTGCGCCGGCTTGATGACCTGAAGAGCGCGCCGCTCGATGGGGAGCGCCAGGCGGACCTCGACATCGTGCGCGATACGGTCAATCTCAACCTGCTCGAGTTCGAGCGCCTCCAGAATTTCCGCCACAACCCGACGGTCTACGTCGAGCTGGTCGGCAACGGCCTCTACAACCCCTACGTGCTCGAGTACGCGCCACTCGAGGCGCGTTACCAGGACATCATCCAGCGCCTGCAGCGGCTTCCGGCACTGATGATGCAGGCCCGGGCCAACCTGATCGATGCACCCGAGATCTGGAACCGCGTGGCGCGCGAGGAGAACGACGGCAACATCGAGCTCATCGACAAGACGCTGCGCGCAGCAGCGCCCGCGGCAACGCAGGCCGCCTACGCGAAGGCGGCCGCGCCAGCGCTGAAGGCACTGCGGGAATTCAGCGACTACCTGGCCACGACGCTGTCAGGCAAAACCAGCGACTGGCGCATCGGCAAGGACAACTACCAGCTCAAGTGCAACTACGTCCTGCACACCGGGCGCACCCCCGCGGAGCTGCTGGCGGCTGCCGAAGCCGATCTGGCCGCGACACGCGCGGAAATGGCGCGCCTGGCCGCGCCGCGCAGCGTCGAGGAGGCGCTCGCCGAGGTGGCGGCCCAGCATGCCACTCCAGCCACCTACATGGACGAAGTCCGCAAGACGCTCGCCGAAGCCACCGCATTTGTCAGGCAAAAAGACCTGTTGACGCTGTCGGCGGGGAGCAACCTCGCGGTCATCGACACGCCGGTGTTCATGCGCGGCATCTACGGCGTGGGCGGTTTCAACCCGGCGCCGGCGCTCGAACCGCAGCTCGGCGCGTTCTTCTGGATGACGCCGATCCCCGCCGACTGGCCGCAGGCGCGGATCGATTCCAAGCTGCGCGAGTACAACCGCTTCGGGCTGCAGCAACTGACCATACACGAGGCCATGCCCGGCCACTATGTGCAAGCCGAATACGCCAACCGCATCGAGCCGCGCACGCGCCGCGTGCTGCGCGCCATCTGGGGCAACGGACCCTACGTCGAAGGTTGGGCGGTGTACACCCAGCAGATGATGACCGAGCAGGGTTATCTGGATGACAGCCCGGCAATGCGCTTCGCGCTGCTGAAGCAG
>JAYTXT010000102.1:0-12205 GCA_043742765.1 Gammaproteobacteria bacterium
GCCGCCGGCCAGTCAGGCCAGGGCCGTAATTTTCAGGGAGCTCTTCGACCGCACCGCCCATGTCGGCGGCGGCAAGGTTGATATCCGTGAGTGTCGCCGGCAGCTCCACCGCAGGAGCAGCAGCCGCGGCAGTCTTTGCGGCCGGCGTACTCTCGACCTTGCCCTTGCTTGAGCAGGATGCTCCTGCCACAGCCAACGCAACCAGCACAATGCGCCACAACAGAAACTTCATGCGCACCTCATCTGGAGCCCTATTCCTCTCTTCAGGATTTCGCGTTGAAGCTGACCTCGACACTTACTTTACCCATCTGGCCAGTTTTCTGGTTATAGCCGGTGACGCCTGCGCACAAGAAATTCCCGGAAACAATGGCGGGTGCGACGTTGAACGTGATTTTGCAGTCGCCGCTGCCGACAGTTGCCGTGTAGGGCCCGTTGCCGACCACCACTCCGCTCTCCGATTCGTTGCTGGTAACGGTGACATCCAGGCCCGGCGATCCCGAAACACCGTACTGCAGCCAGGTCTGACCGTCGTCAGTAATGCTGGCGGGCTTGTTGAGGTCCTGGCTGCCGTTGACCTCGAAGAATCCGCTCACCTTCACTTGGATGCTTCCGCCGGTGTAGGTGCGTGCGCTGATAACGGGAACCACGTTGCCGCTGCTGGCATGGTCACTTGCTTCTTGAGCCGGGGCCGATGGTTCGACAGCATCGGAGCCAGGGGTCACGGCGCTGTCGGATCCACAGGAGGCCAGCAGCAGGATGGCTGCGATTATCAACGGCATCGGCAAATTAGATTGGCGCACGACGACTCCTTAAGTAAATTACGGCGATTCAGTGACGCAGCACAAATCGATCGCCCTCGACTCCGACGCCGATCGACGTGGTCTGGTCCGCGACAATAGTCACCGGCTCTTCGAGCTTCTGGCCCAGGGCATCCATCCGTATGCGGTACTTGCCGGGCGGCAGCTCGTGGCTGAGCTCGCTCGTTTCCCCCGAGACGAGCATGTGTCCCGAGGCGTCGAAGATGTCATAGGGCAGGCGCTGCAGCGCGGTCAGCATCACCGCGCGTGCGAGCTGGCTGCCGTCCTGCGCGCCGTAGTAGCCGCCACCCGTCGACCCGGCCAGGGCTCCGAGCTGGGCCTCGACAGCCTGGCCGGTAATCGTAAAGCCGACAATGTTGAGCGTGACGTCGAGCCCGGACGCTTTCAGTTCCGCGGCGGCGGCCACCGGATCGCCCTTGCAGCTCTCCTCGCCGTCGGTGATCAGGATCACCGAGCCACCGCCCGCGGCCTTCAGATCGCCCACGGTCTGCAGCACCGAGCGGATCAGCGGCGTTTCGCCGCGCGGCCGCAGGCGCGAGGCGGTCTTCATAATGCGGCCACGATCGAGCCTCTGCAGGGGCACCACCAGTTGAGTATCCGTACACGTTTCGGCGGACTTCGACGAGTAGCGATGACCGTAAACGCGCAGGCCGACCTTCATATCCTCTGGCAGGGCATCCGTGACCTGCTTGAGCACATCGAGCGCCGTCTTCCAGCGCGTGCTCTCGCCGAGCTTGGTGTTCATTGATCCCGACACGTCGAGCACAATCTCCAGATTGGGGGTCGAGGGCTTGTCGCCCTGCTGCTTGACGATGTGCAGCGCGCCGGTGCGCTCGGGCCCATAGGCGCCGGCCAGGCCGATGACCGCCCACATCGTGTGCGCCATGCTCGACGGCCGCTTGCTCGCGGTATTCGTGGCATACCACGAGCCGTTCTCGGGGATCGGCTTGTTCTCCTGCTGCGCCAGCAGAAAATCGACACCGCGTTTGAACATCGGCGTGTGAATGCTGACGCCAGCCTGCCTGAAGGCGTAGAGCACCTCGCCGGTCGCGATTGCATTCGAGCCGGCCGCCGCCGGGGCTTCCTTCCAGCCGCCGTCCGCCTGCTGCTCGGTACTCAGTTCTTCCACCACCGACCAGACCATGCGCTTCTGGTCCGGGGTGCCGTAGTGCACCAGGGCAATGATCTTGAAAACCTTGTCCTGGTTGGTCTCGGGTTCGTGCGAGGCGATCCACTCGATCGCGCGGCCGGCCGCCAGACCGTACTTGGGGTCGGCGGAATTCGCGGCGGCGCGCTTGATCGACACCAGCGCGTCAGCCGTGGTCATGAATTGACCCTGGATGATCGGCGGCTCGACAAAATCCACCGGCAGCGAGCCGTCCTGCATCTGGCGTTCCAGTAACGCATCCGCCGACACCAGGAGCAGCCCCTCGGAGTACGGGTGAGCGCCGTACAGCCCCTTATCGCTCTTGATGCCGAGGATGTCAGCCGCATAGGCCACCCCCATCGCCCCGAACACCGTTGCGGAGTATGAATTGTTGAACCATACGCCCCACGAGTTCTGCTGGCGGACGTGTTCATCAAGCACGCGCACCGAACGCAGGTTCACCCGGTAACCCTGCTTGAGCGCGACCGCCTGCCCCATCAGCGCCTGACTCTGGGCATGACAGCCGAAGCAATTGCTCTTCGTCGACCAGTCTGTCGCGGCCTGCTGCAGCCAGTCGAGGCCTCGCTGGGCCGCCTCGCGCGGGCTGCCTTTCCAGTACTTCACCAGCGGGGCGCGCACGAACAGCGGCGTGTAGTCGGAATCCTTGGCCTCGATCACCCGGACTTCCGCAATCTCGAGTGCGTCGGGCGACACACCGGACAGGATGCGCAACTTCACGAACCGCACCTCCACCGGATCGAAAGTCAAGGTCTGCTCGCCGGGCCTGGCCTCGAGCGTCGCCTCCGCCACTTTGGCAAACCGGTTTTCAGTGGGATTGTCCATGGAGGTCCAGATCTCAATGTTCTTCGGCGCCGCCGAGACGTCGGTGGGCAACATGATCGTGACGGCCTTGATCAATGCGCTCTGGCGCTCGAAGAACGAGATGATCGCTTCTTCCGGGTACGGCAGGTCTTGCTGGTCCACATATTCGACGGCGATCTTCCAGGTGGGGCTGAGCAATCCGTCGATCAGCCGCCGGCCGGTGAAGCCGGGTCCGTAATTGTCCGTGAATTGCTTGAGGTTGTAGGACACCTCGACCTTCGCGTTGAGCTCTTCGACCGCGCCGCCCATGTCGGCCGCGGCGAGGTTGGCATTCGGGGGTGGGGCGGGGGCGCCGGCTGGCCCGCCTTGCTGAGAGCAGGCGGCGCACGCGAGGACCACGAGGGCGAAGGCCCCGATGATCGCTGGCTTCATACGGCGACGCTGCTGGAGTTCAACGCTCACCTCGTCCTGGTCGAATTCTCGAAGCGGCTACCGGGCTGTCAGGGAGTCCCGCTTCTGTTTTTAATCAGGCTCTCTCGTTCGTCGGCACTAGGAGTTGTCATCGCTACTGCGGTCGTCACCACTGCGATCATCACAGTCGTCGGAACCCGAGTCTGATCCTGCATTGAGCTTCGCGATCGCCGCCTGGTGTGCGCGGATGAATTTGATGTTTGCCATGGACAGGCCCGGCGGTAGTTTGCCGCCGGGCTGATCGAGCCCCCATGCAGCCAGGCCATTCTGAAACAGCGAAAAACTGAAGATGAGGTACTCGCGCGTCGTCAGGCCAGCGGATGTGATCGCCGCGTGGGCGCTGGGGATTGCGTTGATGCGCGCCACCAATTGTGCCAGCGATTTACTGCTGTCGTCGCTATCGCAATCTTTGGGCATATCCTTCTTGTGCGCGCTGAAATACTTCATCGCCAGCGCGTACTTGGCGAGCCCCGCTTCCGTCAGCACGTAACTCTCGATCTCGCGGGTTTCAGCGTTCGTGATTTGCTGCGCGGTTGTCGTCCCCGGCGCGAACCAGGCAGCCAGCAGGCCGATCATCAGGGCTGATTGAATTCTTTTTCTTTTGGGCATATCACCCTCCTGCCACTGAAGACTATCTGAACCCGTTCCATTACGACAACATCCACGCAGACCGGTCGACCCATAGGCTCACCTACTTGCCCGGCTGCTCAGTCCAGTTCAACGGAGACCGCGAATTTTCGTGTCAATACCCCATTGAACTAACCTCATTGATTCATATACGATACAGATATGTGGCTTGCTTCTGAACTGTCAGCGTTCGCCCAGGTGGTCGAGCTGGGCTCCTTCACCGCCTCCGCGCGTGCGCTGGGCGTGCCAAAAGTCGCTATCAGCCGCGCCGTACAAAGCCTCGAGAAACGCGTCGGCACCAAGCTCCTGACGCGCACCACGCGCCGCGTCGCGCTCACCAACGCGGGCCGCGCACTGCTGCCGCATGCGCAACGCATCGCCGCGGAGACTTCCGCGGCGCGGCGTGCAATGACGCCGCTCACCGACGATCGGCGCACGCTGCGCGTGCTCGCCGATCCCGCCTACGGGCGGCTCCTGCTGGCGCCGCTCCTGCCGCGCTTCATGGAGCGCTACCCGGACATTCCGCTCGAGGTGGAAATGGCGCTGGCGCTCCCGGACGAACCCGGTGAACACTGGGACGTGCTGTTCCAGAACGGCCCGCCACGGCGCGAAGGCCTGGTCGGCACGCCGCTCGGCCGCCCGCCGGTGATTCTGTGTGCAACGCCGGCTTATCTGCGCGCGCACCCGAAACTCACACAGCCCGGCGACCTGGCTCAGCACGCGGTGTTGGTGCCCGGACAGCTCGTCACGGAACTGCGGCTCCATCGCGGCAAGACACTGGCCCAGGTGTCACTCACCCCGCGACTGATCGTCACCGACCCCGCCGTGGTGCATGCGGCCACGGCCGCGGGTGCCGGCATCGGCGTACTGCCCGAGTTCCTGTGTCGCATAGGCCTGTCGATGAACAAGCTCGAGCGCGTGCTGCCCGACTGGCACGTGGCCGACCTGCTCGAGCTCCACGCGGTCTCGGACCTGCGCCGGGCGAGCTCGCCCGCCGTCAAGGCGCTGATCGAGTTCTTCGTCGCCAACATGGTCCCGGTCCTGGGGCACGCGTGATGGCGCCGGCGGCTGGCAAGGGTGAACCCGCTCCGGCTCCGTTCCAGGAGTTCAGCCGCGGCGTGCGCCGGCAGAGCACGCTGCGGGCGCGGATCACCGCGGCCTACCGGCAGAGCGAACCGGAGTGCGTGTCTGCACTCCTGGCCGGCGCCAGCCTGCCGCCCGCCGAGGCGCGGGCTGCGAAGGCGCTGGCGCGCGAGCTGGTGGTGTCGCTGCGCCAGAAAAAGGCGGACGGCGGCGGTGGTGTCGCCGGGCTGATTCACGAGTATTCGCTCTCGAGCCAGGAGGGCGTCGCGCTCATGTGCCTGGCCGAAGCGCTGCTGCGCATCCCGGATTCCGCGACCCGCGATGCGCTGATCCGCGACAAGATTTCCACCGCCGACTGGCAGTCCCACCTGGGCAACAGCTCCTCGCTGTTCGTCAACGCGGCCACCTGGGGGCTGCTGATCACCGGCAAGCTCACCACCACGAATTCCGAAGGCGGACTGTCCTCGGCCATTACGCGGCTCATCGGCAAGGGCGGCGAGCCGCTGATCCGCAAGGGCGTGGATCTGGGCCTGCGGATGATGGGCGAGCAGTTCGTCACCGGCCAGACCATCGCCGAGGCGCTCGAGAACAGCCGCGCGATGGAAGCCAAGGGCTTCAGCTACAGCTACGACTGCCTCGGCGAGGCCGCGACCACCGCCGCCGATGCGCAGCGCTACTACGAGGACTACACACGGGCCATTCATGCCATCGGCACGGCCGCGGCCGGCCGCGGCATCTACGAGGGGCCGGGCATCTCGGTGAAGCTTTCGGCGCTCCACCCGCGCTATGCACGCGCGCAGTACGGGCGAGTGTTCGCCGAGCTCCTGCCGCGCCTGAAGAACCTCGTCCTGCTCGCGCGCCGCTACGACATCGCGATCAACATCGACGCCGAGGAAGCCGATCGCCTCGATATCTCGCTCGACCTGCTGGAAGCCTTGTGTTTCGATGCCGAGCTTGCCGGGTGGAATGGCATCGGCTTCGTGCTGCAGGCCTACCAGAAGCGGTGTCTCCGCGTGGTCGACTGGGTCATCGACCTGGCGCGTCGCTCGAAGCACCGCCTGATGATCCGACTCGTCAAGGGCGCGTACTGGGACAGCGAAATCAAGCGTGCCCAGGTGGACGGGCTGGCGGACTTCCCGGTGTTCACGCGCAAGGTGCACACGGACGTTTCCTACCTGGCCTGCGCGCGCGCGCTGCTGGCCGCGTCCGACGTCGTTTATCCGCAGTTCGCCACGCACAACGCGCACACGCTGGCAACGGTGATGAAGATGGCCGGCGGCAATTTCTACGCCGGCCAGTACGAGTTCCAGTGTCTGCACGGCATGGGCGAACCGCTTTACGAAGAGGTGGTGGGCGAGGACAAGCTCCGTCGCCCCTGCCGCATCTACGCGCCGGTCGGCACGCACGAGACGCTGCTCGCCTACCTGGTGCGGCGGCTGCTCGAAAACGGCTCGAACACCTCGTTCGTGAACCGTATCGCCGACCCGGAAATACCGATCGACGATCTGGTCGAGGACCCGGTCGACGTCGCCCGCGCCATCACCCCAATCGGCAGCCCGCACCCGAAGATCGCGCTGCCGGGCGAGATCTTTGGCGCCGAGCGGCGCAACTCGGCGGGGCTGGATCTTTGCAACGAACAGAGCCTGGCCGAACTGTCGGCTGGACTCCAGGCCAGCCTCGCCGCGCCACATCGCGCCGTGCCGCTCATCGCGGGTAGTGCAGCTGCGCGCGCAGCGGGCGCCGGTGCGGAGCGCCCGGTGCGCAACCCGGCGGACCGGCGCGACCTCGTCGGCGTCGTGGTCGACGCGGCGCCTGCGGACATCGACGCCGCTTGCGCGCAGGCGCTCGAGGCCGCGCCAGCGTGGGCTGCGACACCGCCTGCGGTGCGAGCGGCGGCCCTGTGGCGCGCGGCGGAGCTCATGGAAGAGCGGCGCCCGGCGCTGCTCGGGCTCATCGTGCGCGAGGCGGGCAAGTCGCTGCCGAATGCGGTGGGGGAAATCCGCGAGGCGGTCGACTTCCTGCGCTACTACGGCGCGCAGTTGCGCGCCGAAGGCGCCAGCGGCGCCGGCCCCGCCCTGGGCGCGGCGCTGGGCCCGATCGTGTGCATCTCACCGTGGAATTTTCCGCTGGCGATCTTCACCGGCCAGGTGGCCGCGGCGCTCGCCGCCGGCAACCCGGTGCTCGCCAAGCCCGCGGAAGAGACGCCGCTGATCGCTGCGGAAGTCGTGCGCCTGTTGCGCGAAGCTGGAATTCCCGAGGCCGTGCTGCAGCTGCTGCCCGGCGCCGGCGAGGTCGGCGCCGCGCTGGTCGCCGACGCGCGTGTCCGCGGCGTGATGTTCACGGGCTCCACCGCGGTGGCGCGGCTGATCCAGCGCCAGCTCGCCGACCGCCTCACGCCCGAGGGCACGCCGATTGTGCTCATCGCCGAGACCGGTGGACAGAACGCACTGATCGTCGATTCCTCCGCGCTCCCTGAGCAGGTGGTCGGCGATGTGCTCGCGTCAGCCTTCGACAGCGCCGGCCAGCGCTGCTCGGCGCTGCGGATCCTGTGCCTGCAGGAGGACATCGCCGAGCGCGTGCTGACGATGCTCAAGGGTGCGCTGCGCGAACTCGTGGTCGGCAACCCCGATCGCCTGGCCACGGATGTCGGCCCGGTCATCACCGCGGAGGCGCAGGCCAACATCAATGCGCACATCGCATCGATGCGCAAGCTCGGCCGCACGACCTTGCAGCTACCGCTGCCGGCTGCGACCGCACTGGGCACGTTCGTGGCGCCGACGCTGATCGAGATTGCAAGCATCGCCGACCTGCAGCACGAAGTGTTCGGACCCGTGCTGCACGTGCTGCGCTATCGGCGCGCCGATATCGCGCCACTCATCGACGCCATCAACGCCACCGGCTACGCGCTCACCTTCGGCCTGCACACGCGCATCGATGAAACCATCGCCATGGTCACCGAGCGCATTGCCGCCGGGAACATCTACATCAACCGCAACATCATCGGCGCGGTCGTCGGCGTGCAGCCCTTCGGGGGCAACGGACTCTCGGGGACGGGTCCGAAGGCGGGCGGACCGCTGTACCTGCGGCGGCTGGCGCACCGGAGCACGGCGCCCGTGGAATCGCGCGTCGGAGCGCTGAGCGCCGCGCCCCTGGCGCACGAAGCGCTGACCCTGGCCTACTACGGTTTCCTCGCCGCGCGCGGCATGGCTGCGGCAGCCGAACGTGTGGCGCGTTACGTGCGCCGCTCGACCGCTGGGGGATCGCAGGAACTTCCGGGACCGGTCGGCGAACGCAATGTCTACGTTCTGAAACCGCGCGGCCGCATCGTCGTGCTGGCCCCGGACCAGTACGCCACGCTGGTGCAGGTCGGCGCCGTGCTGGCCACCGGAAACATTGCTGTCGTCGAGGCCGCGCATCCGGCCGCAAAGTTCCTGGTGGATCTCCCGCCCGAGGTCGCCGCTCGTATAGTTACAGTGCCGGAGTGGCGGCAGGCCGAAGACGTGGCGGCGATCCTGTACGCGGGGGGGCGCGAGGGCTTGATGGACATCAACCAAGCGGCCGCGCGGCGCGACGGCCCGATCGTCAGTGTGCAGGGCGTGTCGATTGCCGGGCTGGCCGACGGCAGCGAGGATTACGCGCTCGAGCTGCTTCTGGAAGAGGTCAGTGTGAGCACCAACACCGCGGCCGCGGGCGGCAACGCGAACCTGATGACCATCGGGTGAAGCCGCCCGAGCAGGTGCGCACGTAAGCGAAGGCATTCACTACCTTGTCTCGCGTGCTGTTCTTCATGTCACTCATCTAGATTGTGCTTCCGGGGCAATCCTCTTTTTGTGCTAGGCGCCCTTGCGAGTCTTTTTTCCCTCAACAGCAACTTCGTCACGACGGCCGCTACATCATTCTCATACCCCGAATCTCTATAAGGCGGTGAGTTCTTTCTTGATCTTTTCTGGCCCGAGAAGAATCCAGCCCTGCTCTTTGAAATGGGCGGTCAAGCACGCCTCATCGCCCCGAATCTTGCCGGCCGCCAGACACAGCGTCACCATCGGATTCTTCGCGCAGAACCGCTCCTCGACAGCGCCATGTAGGTTCATCGCCACTTCAAGGCGCGCCCAGAATGAGGCCGTTTCGCTGTTGGGCCACTCCTCGTTGAATGGCGCTTTCGTCTGCTTGTTATTTATTGGGGGCGCCGACATTCAGCATGCCCTCTTCGCGCAAAAACGCTTCGAAATCGCCGCCGATTTGGGGGTTCGCTTGCTTCCGGGCCATCTCGATGTCTCCTCAACGTCAACGCCAGAGCCGCCGCCTACTCTCGCGGCATCACGATGTTCTCGATGTCACGTGCGCCGTGAACGATTCGCGCAATCTCGGCGCCCCCGTCGCTTGGCCGATAGATCACCACGTAGTCGCCATGCGGAAAGCTGCGACGATTCTTGCCCAGCTCCGGCCGCGCCCGTCCCATCAGCGGTTGGTCGGCGAGCCCTTGCGCCACCTGGCGCAATGCTTCGATGAACTTATCGGCGCTTTGGACCTGATCCTCTGCGATAGCGAGCCAGATCTCACAGAGATCACCCTCCGCAAGCTCGGAATAATGGGCCGTCTTCAACCTTTCCCCTTCCGTTTCTCAGCAAGCATCTCGCGACCCCGGCGTTTGATGCGCTCAACGGCCGCGCCATCAAACGGGCTGCTGCGGCCTTCATCGAGCTGTTTGAAGCCCGCGTTGACGTCTGCGCGCAGCGAAGCGAGCCGGTTTTCAACCGAACGATCATGCATCTCTAGCAATCGCAACGCTTCGCGCATCACTTCACTGGCAGAGGTATAGCGACCGGACTTCACGCGATCCTGGACCAACTTTTCCAGTTGCGGGGTCAGCGAAATATTCATCGTGCTCATGAGCGGCTCCAAAATGGCATTGGCAAAGTTTGCCAGTTTTTGCGCCAGACTGCCAGAGAGGGCTCATCAGGAAGTCTATTCCACCAGCTTATGTGGTCTTGTAATGTATGTATTGTATAATGCACTACAAAAAGGCATGATCATTTTCATCGTGAGGAGCAGACCCATGCCGGCCACCACCAAATCGAAGCGCAAAGATTACCCACTGTCCATGCGGCTGCCCGAATCGGACATTGCCGTGATCGACCGCGCTGCGCGCCTGCGCGGCCGGTCGCGCACCGATTTTGTCCGCGAGGCGGCGGTGCAATCGGCCGAGCAGGTGCTGATGGAGAACACGTTCATGCGCATGAGTCCGGCGGCATTCCGCGCTTTCTCTGCGGCCATCGCGGCGCCACCCCGAATGGTGCCCGAAATCGTCAAACTCCTCGAGCGCCGGGCTCCCTGGAACCCGGCGGCCGCTGGCGAATAACGGGCTGTGCTGTCGCACCCGGAACGCCTGACCCCGCAACACGACCTCGCGCCCTTCACCTGCGGGCGGCCCGCGCTTGATCACTGGCTCAAGACGCGCGCGCTCTCGAATCAGGATAAAGGCTTCACGGTCGTCATCGTGGTTCACGAGGCCGGGCGCGTCGTTGGGTACTACGGCCTCGCGCCAACCGCCGTCGTCCCTGCCACGATGCCGCGTACCATCAAGACGGGCCAACCACCCACTCCGGTACCCTGTCTCCTGCTCGGTCAATTGGCCACCGACGTGGCCTGGGCGGGGCGCGGCGTAGGCACCGGGCTGCTGCGTCATGCGCTCGAACGATCGGTCGAGGGTGCGCGGCTGGTTGGCGGCCGCGCTCTGGTGGTCAACGCCCTCGCCAGCGGCGCCGCTGCGTTCTGGCGCAAACACGGATTCATGCCATCCAAAGATGATCCGCTGATCCTGTTCCGTTCCATCGCCGACATTGCCGCTTCGTTGTCGGCGGTTTAAGTCGCGCCACTGGGGAAGAGACGGCGCTTTTCCTGCTGCCTGAGCCGGCGGTACCACTTCTGCCGTGGCACCGATTCCGCCGTAAAGCGCGATTGTCTTGGTCTGTATTCTGGTGATATATTATTGATATCACCACGGAGGTCAGAGGCAATGCCTGGTAAAGCCGATTCCCGTCTATTACGGTTACGGCCGAAGGATTCGGCTCATGGGATCAGCGGTGCGACGCTCGCGAGGTTGGCCGCGCGGTTGGGTCTGCCTGAGACGCAGGTGATTCATGAGGCCCTCAAGCGGTTGGCCGCGGAGGTGTTGCCGGCCTATAAGGCGGACGAGGGTCCCGTCAGTGACGCGATGCTCGGGGCGCTGAAGAAGAAGGTCCCCCAAGGTCAATACAAGTCTGTGGCTTCGAGACTGTTTACCAAGTGATCTATTGGTGGCGCCAGCCATTGGCGGGCGACATTGTCTGGGCCTACTTTCCGGATTCGCTGCAGATCGAACCGGCTCATAAGCCGCGGCCCACGCTGGTCCTGACGGTCTATGACGATCTAGCCCCGCAGTACGGCGTCCTGGTGGCCTATGGCACCAGCCAGCGCGTGGCTACGCTCTGCGGTGGCGAATTCTCGATACGTCCGGTGGATGGGGATGCTTATCGGGCGGCGGGCCTGTCCTATGACACGAAGTTCAATCTGAAGCGCCGAGTGGAGTTGCCGTTCAACGATGAATATTTCGCGGTGCCTCCAGGTGCCCCGCATGGCCAAAGACCTAAGTTGGGGTTGCTCCATCCGTCGTTGATGGGACGCGCGGCTGCGGCATATCGGGTTGCTCAATAGAGGATATCGGGCAGCTATTTCGGTACGGAAGCTAGATCAGATCCACATCCGCCTCAGCGATGGCGCTGCCCCCGGTGCGCACGGTGCGCGAGAGCGCGAGCGCCTGCGGCAGGATCTGCGCGGCGTAACAGCGCGCGCTCTGGAGCTTGGCGCGCATGAAGGCCTGATCGTCGCCAGCGGCGCCGAGGCGGGCCGCGGCGATGTGCGCGGCGCGCGTCATCAGCCAGCCGCCCAGCACCACGCCGCACAAGCGCAGGTAGGGCACGCCGACGCCGTAGGCCGCCTCCGGCGCGCTCTTGAGCTGCGGCAGGAGTGAAGCGGTTGCGGCCTTTAGCCCGCTCAAGCCTTCGCGTGCGCCGGCGAGTATGGTGGGCAGCATGGAGCTGTCGCCCTCGGCGCGATAGTCGCGCAGTTCTGCATCCACGTCCTCGAGCAGCGCACGCAACGCCGCGCCCTCATCGCGCCCGAGCTTGCGGCCCAGCAGGTCGTTCGCCTGGATCGCCGTGGTGCCCTCGTAGATGGTGGCGATGCGCGCATCACGCAA
>JAYTXT010000103.1:0-2564 GCA_043742765.1 Gammaproteobacteria bacterium
CAGCAATTTTTCCGCGACCACGGTATTTCCGAAGTCGAGGCCATCATTCCGGACATGGCCGGCATCGCGCGCGGCAAGCTGATGCCCGCCGAGAAATTCGCCGAGGACGCCGGCATGCGGCTGCCCGAGAGCATCTTCCTGCAGACCGTGACCGGGGACTATCCGAGCGATACCTCTTCGGCGATGAGTCCGGCGGAAATCGACATCGTGCTCAAGGCCGACCCGAAGACGGTGCGCGTGGTGCCCTGGGCCGCAGAGCCGACGGCGCAGGTGATCCACGATTGTTTCTATTCCGACGGCAAGCGCGTGACGATGGCGCCGCGCCAGCTGCTGCAGCACGTGCTCGAGCTGTACGCCGAACGCGGTTGGGAAGCAGTGGTAGCGCCCGAGCTCGAGTTCTACCTGGTCGAGCCCAACATCGACGCCGATTACCAGCTCAAGCCCCCGGTCGGCCGCTCCGGCCGCTCGGAGCCCGGCCGGCAGTCCTACAGCATCGCGGCGGTCAACGAGTTTGATCCGTTGTTCGACGACATGTATGCCTTCTGCGAAGCACAGGACATCGAGATCGATACGCTGATCCACGAGGACGGCCCGGCGCAGATGGAGATCAACCTGCTGCACGGCGACCCGCAGGCGCTCGCCGACCAGGCGTTCCTGTTCAAGCGCACGGCGCGCGAAGCGGCGCTGCGCCACAAGATGTATGCGACCTTCATGGCCAAGCCCCACGCCAAGGAGCCGGGCAGCGCCATGCACATCCACCAGAGCATTGTTGATCGCCACACCCGCGCCAATGTCTTCAGCAATGCGGACGGCACTCCCTCCGCGCTGTTCTTTGGGCACATCGCCGGGTTGCAGCGTTACCTGCCCTCGGCGATGAGCCTGTTCGCGCCCAACGTGAATTCCTACCGTCGCGTCGGCCAACGAGGCTTGGCGCCGGTCAACGTGCAATGGGGCTACGACAATCGCACCGCGGGCCTGCGGGTGCCGGTGTCAGGTCCGGACGACCGGCGGGTGGAAAATCGGCTGGGCGGGGCGGACGCGAACCCCTACATCGCCATTGCCGCCTCGCTCGCCTGCGGGTACCTGGGGATGGTGCAGAACCTGCAGCCCAGCGAGCCGGTTATCGGCAGCGCCCACGACCTGCCTTGGGACCTGCCGCGCTCGCTGGATGATGCCCTGAAACGCCTCAAGGACTGCCAGCCACTGGTGAATCTGCTGGGGCGCCCCTTCGTGGCCGCCTATACCATCGTCAAGGAGGCCGAGCACGAAGTGTTTCTGCAGGTGATCAGCTCCTGGGAGCGCGAGCACCTGCTGCTGAACGTCTAGCTTCGCGATTCACGGCAGGTTGGGCCGCTACGCCGCCGGTTGCGCTAGTATATGCGGGGCGACCGGGGCGGCTGCGGCTGTGGCCGACCGGGTGCGAAACAACATATAAATTGTCGCCAGGAGCCTGCTCATGATCCGCAAGTACGGTCACTACGCACTGACCGCTCTGGCCGCCATTGCGCTCGCGGGTTGCGGCGCAAAGCAAGCGGCCGCGCCATCGGCCGCCACCGCAGCGGCGGCGGCAGCCTCGATCACGGACGATGAGAAGGTGCTCAACGTCTACAATTGGTCCGATTACATCTCGCCCGATGTGGTGCCGGCGTTCCAGAAGGAATACGGCATCAAGGTCCACTACGACGTCTTCGACTCCAATGCGGTGTTGCAGACCAAATTGCTGGCCGGCCAGACGGGCTACGATATCGTCGTGCCTTCCGCTAATTTCATGGCGCTGCAGATCAAGGCTGGCGTGTTCCAGAAGCTCGACAAGGCGCGGATCCCGAACCTCAAGAACGTTGATCCGGATATAGCCCAGCGCTTCGATCCGCTCGATCCTGGCATGCAGTACGGCGTGAATTATTTCTGGGGCACCTCCGGCGTCGGCTACAACGTCGACAAAATAAAGACCGCCATGCCCGATGCGCCGCTCGACAGCTTGCGCATGTTCTACGACCCACAAGTGCTCAAGCACTTCAAGAACTGCGGGGTGTCGATCCTCGATGAGCCGGAGGAAGTCATCAATACGGTGTTCGTGTATCTGGGTCTGCCCGCCAACAGCGAGCAACCCGAAGACCTCGCGAAGGCGGAAAAAGTGCTGTTGGCGATGCGACCCTACGTGCGCTACGTCAATTCCTCCAAGTACATCGAAGACCTGGCCAACGGCGAAATCTGCCTGGCACTGGGCTGGAGCGGGGACGTGGGGCAGGCGGGGTTGCGGGCCCGGGAAGCCGGCAACGGCATTAGCATCAAGTACAACATCCCCAGCGAGGGGGCGGTGATGTTCTTCGACATGCTGGCGATTCCCGCTGATGCCGTGCATCCGAAGAACGCGCACCTGTTCATTGACTACCTGATGCGCCCTGACGTGTCGGCCAGGAATTCGAGCGCCGTGCACTTCGCTTCGAGCAACGCCGCGGCCTATCCGTTGATTGATCCTGCCATCTTCAACGACCGGGGCATCTTCCCCGGGCCGGAGGCCAAGGCGCATCTGGTTCCCAATTTGCCGCGCTCGCAAGCCTACA
>JAYTXT010000104.1:0-13465 GCA_043742765.1 Gammaproteobacteria bacterium
GTTCCGGCCCTGGCTCATTCATCGTCGCAGTGTCGCAGGCACGAGCAGCGGCTGGTGTTAGCCAGGTCACAGTGTGGGGTAGGCGATGGCCTCTGCTAGGATGCCCGGGAGAATCCGGGAGGCAACGTGATCACGCACACTGGCGGCTGTCATTGCGGGCGCGTGCGCTTCGAGGCGCAGGCGCCCTCCGAGATTGAGGTGCTCGACTGCGACTGTTCCATCTGCAGCAAGACGGGCTTCCTGCACCTGATCGTGCCAGCCGAGCGTTTCCGGCTGCTGCAGGGCGCGGCGGTCCTGACCACCTACCAATTCAACACCGGCACGGCGCGCCACCTGTTCTGCTCGGTCTGCGGTATCAAGTCGTTCTATGTGCCACGCTCGCACCCGGACGGCTTCAGCGTCAACGCGCGCTGCCTCGATGCTGGCACCGTCGCCGGCACGCGCGTCGTCGCCTGCAATGGCCGTGACTGGGAACAGCAGTTTCCGGAGGGTCGCGGCGATTACCAGGGTGTCTAGGGCCCGAAGGCCAGGAACACGTCGGTCCGGTTGCTGGTGTCGGCGCCCGAGGTGACAAACAGGGGCAGGAAAGCGCTGCCGCTGACGGCGAGTGCCTGGTAGTCGCCGAGGAACAGGCCCTCGGCCACCGGCGCGCCGCCCAGCAGGAACGGCCCGCTGACGTGGGTGTCAGTCCAGTTGGTACCATCGGTTGAGGTGGCCAGCCAGTAGTCGGCCTGGAACTTGCCGCTCGCGGGCACATTGTCGCGCAGGTCGTAATAACCGACGCCGATCATCCCGTCGGCGCGCACCTGCACGTTGGGAATGAAGGCCGTTGCCGCCAGATCGCCGCTGGCGCGCACCATCATCGACCAGGTCATTCCGGCATCGTTCGAATGTGCTATCGCGATCGCATCGCGTGCGCCGCCGGAAAAAGTTGAGCTCTGCCAGACGACAGATAGCGTGCCACCCGGGCCGACGGCCGCGGCGGGAAGGTCCGCGCCGTCGCGGACCAGGGCGCCGGTAACCGGATCGCGCGTGCCCGCCGACTGTTCGGGAGCGATCACGGTGGGTGCGCTCCAGGTCAGTCCGCGATCGGCCGAACGGATGACCTTGAGGGTTGCCGAAGTGCCGCCTGCCACCGCGTCGAATTCCGTAAACACAATTATCAGTGTGCCGCCGGGGAGCGCGAGCACGATGTTGCCGATCGTCTGATTGCCCACGCCCGGATCATAGATCGGGCGCGCGGCTTCCCAGCTGGCGCCGCCATCTGCGGTGCGCGCGAACCAGGTTGGACCCGTGTTGTTCGTGGCCAGCCGGTCCCACACCGCATACACGTAATGTGAATTGGCGGCGTCGGCCGCGATCGAGCCCTTGTCGTTGAAGGCCGCGCCGCCGTCGCTGATGAGCGTGATCGGCGGGCCCCAGCTCGCGCCGCCGTCGGTGGAGCGCACGACCAACATGGCGCCCGTCGAGCCGGCCACCAGCGTTCCGCCGCTGAAGGCCAGCGACAGCAGATAGGCGGTGCCGTCACCGGCGAAGGCGAGCCAGGGATCCGAGGCGCGTTCGTAGTCGGCGCCGTTCGCGGACGAGCCACCCGCGCAACGGGCCAGCTGTGGTGCGGTGAGGATCCAGTTGTGGCCGCCATCGAAGGAAGCGGCGGTTACCAGGCCGTGCGAGCCGCCGTCGGACCAGCGATCCTGCTGCCAGGTGGCCAGGAGATTCGACGGATCGATCGGGTTGACCGCGAGCGAGGGTTCGACCTCGGCATTCGGG
Source organism: Gammaproteobacteria bacterium (assembly GCA_043742765.1). GTDB lineage: Bacteria > Pseudomonadota > Gammaproteobacteria > Steroidobacterales > Steroidobacteraceae > FEN-1191. The sequence continues at coordinate 1,771 of JAYTXT010000104.1, forward strand.
TACTGCGTGCCGGTGGCGATCGCGCCGTCGCACCCAGGGGCGAATGGGGAAGCGGCCGAGACGCGCACGCTTGGGAGCGAGGTTAGCACCGGGGGCGGTGGTGCGGGCGGCGGCGCGGAGGCGCCGCCGCCGCAACTCTGGAGCGCCGCCAGCGCCAGGAGGCAGGACACTGAGGGTTTCGCACTGCGGATCACGACGGGTTGCACTCCGTAACAGGGCGCAAAGCATAGCGCTTCCCGCGCCGTCGCTGACTAACGGCGGTCAAAGCGACTAGAATTTACTGCATGTACGACGTGACGATGCAACTGGAAACCCCGCGGCTGATCCTGCGCCAGCCGCGGCTCAGCGACCTCGATCGCTGGGCGCAATTCATGGCCGATCCGGAAACCGCGAACCCCATCGGCGGCGTGCAGCCGCGGCCCGTGGCCTGGCGGAGCCTTGCAACCATGGCGGGCGCCTGGGCGATCGGCGGTTTTGGCATGTTTTCCGTGCTGGACAAGCACAGCGGCGAATGGGTTGGCCGGCTCGGGCCCTGGTGTCCGGAAGGCTGGCCAGGAACCGAAGTGGGCTGGGGCATGCGCCGCGAATACTGGGGACGCGGCTACGCCACCGAGGGTTCGATCGCGGCGATCGACTGGGCGTTCGCGGCACTGGGCTGGACGGAAGTGATCCACACGATCGCGCCAGACAACTCGAACTCGCAGGCCGTGGCACGGCGCCTCGGGTCCGCGCACCTGCGTGCGGCCGTGCTTCCGGCGCCCTTCGAGGGACTTGCGGTCGAGGTCTGGGGACAGACGCGCGCACAGTGGATGAGCCAGCGCGAGCGCTTGCCGTTGCGGGGACTGTCATGAAGAAATCACGACTGGAGGCCTTCAGCGATGGCGTGATCGCCATCATCATCACGATCATGGTGCTGGAGTTGCGCGTGCCGCACGCGCCGACGCTGGCGGCGCTCGCGCATTTGTGGCCGACGCTCCTCAGTTACCTGCTGAGCTATGTGTTCATCGGCATCTACTGGAACAATCATCACCACCTGTGGCAGGTGGTCGAGCAGGTGAACGGCCCGGTGCTGTGGGCGAACCTGCACCTGCTGTTCTGGCTGTCGCTCGTGCCCTTCGTCACCGCGTGGATGGGCGAGAACCATTTCGCCGCCGCGCCAGTTGCGGTCTACGGCGTCGTGCTGCTGGGCGCGGGCGTCGCCTACTATGTGATGTCGCGCGTGCTGCTGGCCATACACGCGCCCGATTCGCTCCTGGCGCGCGCGCTGGGGAGCGATTTCAAGGGGCGCATCTCGCTGCTGATCTACGCGGCGGCGATCGCGGTGGCCTTCGTGCTGCCGTGGCTGGCGGGTCTCATGTATGCCACTGTGGCCGTCATCTGGCTGGTGCCCGATAGCCGCATCGAAAGAGTGCTGGCGCCTAACGCTCGATAGTGTAAACCAGGTCGGCACTGGGCGAGGTGCCGGCCTCGGTCTTGATGGTCCAGTGATCGCCGATGGTGTAGCGCATCTTGACGGTGTTGATCGCCTCGGCAAGGCTGATGCCGTAGCTGATATACATGCGTGGCGAGAGGTAGCGACCCAGCACCAGCGAAGTGTCGTTATTGAGGCCTGATTCGACGCTGACGTCGTCGAGCCCCACCTTGCCGCCAAACTGCTGGAACAGCAGTGCGCTGCCCTGCAGCAGCATGTTGTTGCGCGCCGCATTGCTGCGTTGCCCGGGATCAGTGTTGTTCTGCACGCTTTCGAGCGAACCGCCAGCGAGCAGCAGCGAGACAATCTGCGCTTGCGATACGGCCGGATCCGAAAAGAAGGTCATGCGCGGCTCGCGCAGCGTGCCGCGGACGTTGACGCCGGCGGTGATATCGGGAAATTTCTTGATCGCCCGCAGGTCGATCACCGGGTTGTTCAACGGACCGTTCTTGAACTGCAGCTTGCCGCGCTCGATGTCGAGCTTGCGGCCGTAAGCGGTGTACTTGCCTTCCTCGACCTGCAGCTCGCCCGTGCCGCGGTTGAACCCCGTGTCATTGGTCACGGTGCGCAGGCTCCCGCTGAGGCGCCCGGCCAGTCCCAGCGTGTCGATGGTCACGCGCTCACCGAGCAAGAGCGTCAGGTCGCTGAACACGTGGAAGCGCTCCCTGGGCGCCGCCCGGTTGACGGCAACGATGACCTCGTCGCCTGAGACGCGCACTGCGTTGGTGAGCTGGTCGGGGCGCTGGAGCCGCGCGTAGGGCAGCGTGACGGTGCCGGTGACGTCGATGCGGCGGCCGTCGAATTTCACGTGCACGTCGGGCGAGGCCTGCACGCGCGCTTCCGGGATGTTGACCACGCGCAGGTTCTCGCCGCTCAGGTTCAGCTGCCCATAGGGGAGTGCGTCGCGCCAGGCGAGTTGACCTTCAAACCGTGCGAGGCCGTCGGCGCCGGCGCGGGTGCTGCCGGAAAGCCGCAGCATCGTGCCCTCGAGTCGCGCGTCGAAATTCAGCTCGCGCAGCGCGAGGTTGATCTGGTAGGCGTCGACTTCGGCGCCGCTGACCTTGAGTTCACCGTTCACGCCCAAGGCCGCGAGCGAGCCGGCGAGCGTCAGGTTGGCGTCCAGCCGGCCGCTGACGCGATCCACCTGGGCGACGTAGGAGTCGATGAACCCGAGCGAATGTGTTTGCAGCTGCAGCTCGCCGTCCAGCGGCCAGCTGCGCAGCTCGCCGCCGTCGTTGCGGGCGGCAAGCTGCCCGGAAATGCTGCCGGCCTCGCCCGCTTCCAGACCGACGCTCGCCTTGAGTCCCGTGGGATCGAGTGTTGCCTGCACGCTGCCATTGCCGAGGCTGAAAGACTCAACACGGCCGCCGCTCAGGTGATGATGCAATGCCGCATCGGCCAGCGTGCCGCTGATCGACCCGGTCCACGGTGCGTCGCCAACCGCATCGGCCTGCGCGGTGAGTGAAACGCGGCCGTCGAAATCGGTGGCGGTGCTCAGCCCCGCGGTCAGCGCGCGCAGCGGCACGTTGGTGGCGCGCAGGCTCATCCGGCCGTTTCCGCCCTGGCGTGCGAGCGCGGCGCACAGCGTAGCCAGCGTGTCGTGCAGGCAGAAATCCGCGAGCTGCAGTTGCTCGCCGTTAAGCGCCGCGATCAGCGTGGCCGGCGCCCCGAGCGCCATCTGCATCGTCGCGCCATCGCCAGCGGTGAACTCAGCGATTGCGGCACGCCACACGCCGTCGGCAAAATGCGCCGTGCCCTCAGACTGCACGCGGTAGGGCGGCGCCCGCAGCTCGAGGCTGTAATGGTGCTCGGCGGCGGTGCCGGCGGTGCTGAAGCCCAGGTGCTCGATGCGTCGCTCGCCGGCGCTGAGCTGCTCCAGCTGTATGGTGGTATCGGCGCGGCCGCTCCCCTGTGGTTCGAAATTGATATCAGCGCTCAGCGCCTGCAACTGCAGGCCGCCGTATTGCAGGCCGGAGGCACTGACGCGCGCCAGCAGCAGCGGATTGCGCTCATCGCCGCGCAGGTGACCGGCGGCGCGCAGGCGGCCGCGCGCGCCGTTGCGCAGCAACGCGAGGTCGGCGGCGTCGATCGAGAAGCGAATGTCCGGGTGTGCGCCGATCCGGCCGTCCGCTTCCAGCCGCGTAGCGCCAAGCTGCAGCTGCACCTGCTGCAGCAGCCAGTCGTCGCCCTCGAGCGCCAGCCCGGCGTGGCCGCTGGCGCGCTGGCCACGGACATTGCCGCCCAGATCTGCGAATTTCACCTGCAGTGCGCTGCCTGCGCCAAAGCCCTGGCCCGTGGCCGCGATGTTGAAATCGAGCCGCCCGCTGATGGCAGGGCGCAATGCCCTGATATTCATGCTGCGCATCGTGCCGGCGGCCGTCCAGAGCTCGAGCGGCGACCAGTTCACGGTGGCGCGCAACCGTGTACGGCCGCCGAAGGCCTCGGCGGTGAGGTCGGGGATTTCCAGTCCGGCGCGCATGATCCGGCCGGCGGCGCGGAACTGTACGGGCGCAGTGGCGAGTACCTGCAGCGCCCCTGCGGCGGTGAACGCGTAGGGTTTCAGTCCGTTAAGCGTGTAGGTTCCGGCGCTGCCGTGGACAGTGGCGTCGTTGGCAGTCAGCGGCCAGCGCAGGTCGCGCCACTGGCCATGCAGGTCGAACCGTGGGCCGCCCTCGACGATGCCGATCTGGCCCGCGGCCACAAGTTGCGCGCCAGACCCACGATGCACGAAAGTCACGTGCGCGACATCCAGCATATGTGCGGCGTACTTGCCGGCGAAGGTCACCGCCAGCGGACCGGACTTGAGGCCCGGTGGCTCGAGCGCGCCCTGCGCGCCAATACCAGCGCGGTTGCCGTGCAGCTGCAGCGCGCCATGGATGACGCCGAGCGCCCCGCCCAGCCCCCAGGCGCGCAGATCCAGATCCCGCACCCGTGACTCGCCCTGCCAGTGCCAGTCGCCGCTGAGGGCGCGCGCGTCACCGTGAAAGTCGGCGTTGAACGGTGCCAGCAGCACTGCCGTGATGGGCAGCCGTTCCAGGTCGCCATCGAACTGCGCATTGGCCAGCCAGGGGGGTTGGCCGGCTGCCGCCATGCTCACTCGGGTCTCGCCCTGCAGCTGGATCGGCGTGGCCGCGTGGACCGTGCCGGTGCTGCGCACTTCGAAGCCGGCGTAATGCAAGGTACTGTCAAAGACGCGAATGTCCTTGGTGCCAACTTGGGCGACGGCGTGCAGCTGGTCGGCTGCCAGGGTGACGCCGCTGGGTGAGACCAGCTCGGCGTGCGCGACCACGAGACTTTCGACCTGGATATTCAGCAGGCCGACCAGGAAATGCGCTTGCCATGGTGGACCGCCTGACGGTGGATGCGGCAGCACGTGGATCTGCAGGCCGGCGATCTCGAGTTGCGATACGCGGATCGACTGCCACAGGAGCGGGAGCAGGGCAACGCGACCGTCGAGATCGGTGGCGACAATGTGCGCGCGTGGGTGATCAACCACGAGCCGGTCGATGTGCACGCCACCGTGGAGCGTGCCGCTCGCGCCGCTGATCTGCAGTGCCACGTGTCCGAGCCGTCGACTCGACAGCGCAACCAGTCGCTGCAGGCCGCCGGACGTCCAGCCCACGTAGTAGATGGCGCCGCCGACCAGCAGCAGCAGCGCCAGCAGCGAGATCCAGGAGGTGTGGAAGAGGCGGCGCATCAGAGCCTCGGCGAAATGTTCAGGTGCAGGCGCGGGCCCGGGAGCGAGTCGAATCCCGGCGCACGCAGCGCCTTGGCGACGTCGATTCCCACCGTCACCACCGGCAGCCGCCAGCGGAAGCCGACGCCGACCGAAACCGCCAGGATGTCCCGCAGACTGTTGAACCGGTCAAAGGCGTTGCCGAAATCCGTGAACACCGCGATGCCGAAATTGCGCGGCAGGTCGCGCTCGAATTCCACCGTGCCGGTGAGCAGGTGCCGACCGCCCGCGCGCACGCTCAGCGTAACTGGCTGCCCCGTTGCCGGATCGATCGCCGGCCTGCTGTCGACCGGCGACAGTTCCTCGTAGGCGAAGCCGCGTACGCTGCGGTCGCCGCCCGCGTAGAAACGGTAGATGCCGGGAAGTTTTTCGAAATTGTTGACCGCGCTGGTGCCGAGCTCGCCGCGCAGCAGCAGGTGCCAGCGTTCGCTGAGATTGAGCACCCGCTCGGTGCGCAGGTCGAACCGCAGGAAGCTGGCGTTCGAGCCCAGTACGCGGAACGAACCGAGCAGTTCCGCGTATAGCGTGCGCGAAAACAGGTCTTCACCCAGGTACCCCGCGGGCACGGACGCATAGGTGATGCCGGGAACTACCAGGTCGTCCTCCCGCCGCCCGTTGACAGCGTCGCTGGTGACGGCGTGCGTAAAGTTGAGCGTGAGAATCCGCTGCCAGCGGCCGAGGCTCTGGGTGATGATCGGCCGGAACGTGAGCTCGCGCGTGTCGGGGCCGCCGCTGATGTGCTGGGTCTGGGTCAGGTACTGGAGCGAGAATTTTTCCAGCACCGGATCGCCGAACGGGATGTCGTAACGCGCGTTCAGGTCGCGCGTAGTCTGCGAAGCCTGGATCTGCACGCGAAACCGATGGCCGCGATCATTGACACGCGGATTGAGCCAGCTGATCGTGCCACGGGTGCCGGTGTTGGCGTCATAGCCGGCGCCGAAGGCGTAAAGATTGCGACCGGCCCTGGCGCTGATGCGGATCGGCACGATGCGCGTCGCCGGATCACGGTCACCCGGCACAACCTCGACGCTCGAAAAGAACTGGCTGTCGTCGAGCGCAAACTGCGTGCGCAGCAGCTTGCCGGCGTCATACGCTTCGCCTTCGTGGTAGCGCAGGTAGCGGCGCAGCTGCGGCTCGCGAATCGCGCTCTGCTCGACGCTCGTGGCGCCAAAGTAGTAACGCCCGCCGGTGTCGAGCTCGAGCAGTATGTTGGCGCGGTGGGCCAGCGGATCCACCTGCAGTTCGTTGCGCAGCAGGCGCGCATCCAGGTAACCGAAGGTCGCGGCCGCCGATTGCAGGTCGGCCTTCACTTTTTCGTACGCCGCGTGCTCGAGTCGCCCGCCCTTCACCAGCGTATGCCCCGCCGCGACCCGCTCGAACACCGGGTCGGTCGCGCCGGCGCCATCGATGACGATGCTGACGCTTGCTATCAGCACGGGCTCGCCCAGGCTGATCTGGATCTGCACGCGCCAGTTGCGCTGCTGGTCCTCCGGCGTGAGTGTCGAGTTGATCGTGGGCGCGTAGTAACCGAAGGGCTTGAGCGCGTCGCGCACCTCACCGTCCACCCGCCGGTAGAGCCGGGTCACGGCGTCGGGCTCGATGCGGTCGCGGTCCTTGTAGCGCTCGAGACTCAGCAGCGCGAGCACATTGCGCCGCAGCGTGCTGTCCACGCCGTTGACCTCGATGCGGATAGCGGCGGTGGCGGGCTGCGCCAGCAGCGCCAGGCACGCGAGCATCAGCAGACCGGCGCGGATCCGCATTGACCCGCCGTGACGCAAAAGTCTCATCAATATGGGAGTGCGCGGCCGGCCCATGGTTCCCGGCTCTGCTACGTCACGGCGAGCGCGGCGCCGGTGGCGCGCTGGTACCAGGCATCGATCAGGCGTCGCGCTATGGTGTAACGGGGCGGGAGCAGGCGCGCGCCGGCCAGGCGCAGATCCGCAGCGCTGAACCAGCGCGCGTCCTCGAGTTCGCCGTCCAGCCGCAGCGGTTCACCACGGCTCGCCGTGGCGTGGAAACCCAGCATCAGCGAGGAGGGAAACGGCCAGGGCTGGGAAGCAAAATAGCGGACTGCGCTGCAGCGGACGCCGGCTTCCTCGCGCACCTCGCGCACCACGGTATCCTCGAGGCTCTCGCCCGGCTCGACGAAGCCGGCGAGCGTCGAGTAGCGTCCCGGCGGCCAGGCGGACTGCCGTCCCAACAGCGCGTGCTCGCCGTCGCTCACCAGGACGATCACAGCCGGGTCGAGTCGTGGAAAGAATTCGGTGCCGCATTCACTGCTCGTGCATTTGAAACTGTGTCCCGCCTGGCGCGGTACCGTAGGCGCACCGCATGCGCCGCAGTGGCGATGGCGCGAGCGCCAGATCTGCAACGCGCGGGCGCAGGTCAGCACGGCGGCCTGGGGTTCGGGCAACTCGGTCAGCAGCGGGCGCAGTTCCTCGAGCTGGGTGCCCGCCGGCAAGTCGTTGCCTCCCGGGAGCACGTCGAGCAGCACGCAGCGCGCACCCTGGAACCAGCCGAGCAGCACCAGCTGATCGGGGTCGGAATCGCACACCAGCGGATGCGTGCCATCGAGAAAGGCGATCGCCGCATCGGGTGTGCGCCGCACCAGGTGCTGCGTGCCGCAGGTGACCAGGAAACGGGTATCGGGTTCGGCCAGAGCGCGCTCCACCCAGCCGGCCTCCTCGCGGGCCTCCGAACGGCGTTCCAGCCAGGCACCCGAGAAGGGATTCCGGTCGTGTTCCGCTGTCATCGGGCCGCTGCCTGCATGGCCCGATATTATCAGGTGGCCCTAGGGCCTGTTTACTGGCCCCGGCGGCTGCGGAGGTACCCGCAAGAGCAGCGCGCCCGGTGCCGCAATGGGCCGGTCGCGTCCGGCTGGTTCCACCGCACACAGGAGGCAGCGCGGCGGCCGCAGGGCGAGCGTGTCGACAACCAGCAGCGCTCCGCAGCCGTGGCAGTCACCCAGGCACAGTTCGCTGCCGCGGGCCAGCGAGTTCACCAGCAGCACCGCGTGTTCGAAACCGATAGCAGGGACAGTGATCATGGCGCAGTAGAAGTCATAGGCCTGGCAGAGCGCCGTCGCGCTCGCGATTACCGAGGCGGTGCCCACGGCCGGCCGGCCGCGCCGGCCATCGAGGAGACCTGTCAGACAGCACAGCCCGGCCAGCGCGCTCGCTTCATGCCGCAGCCGCGCGGTGCGCAGGAAGAACGCGGCCTGTTGCGGCGACTTGCCGCGATGGCGCACAACGCGGCGCCCGCCTTCCTGCAGGTAGGAGCGGTAAAGCTTGCGAATGCGGTCATCGGTGAGGCCGGTCCACTGGCGGATGGTGTGCGTGCGGGCCTCGAGGCGGATGAAATGCACGGCAATGTCGAGCCGCTGGCGGTCGCGGCTGTAGCGGTCGTCGGAGATGCGCATGGCGGCCTCGTTCGCCGGTCTGCCGGCTTGTTGGTAGAATTGGGCTAAATATCCCAAATTTGCAGTTGGCTTCCTAGCCCCCTTGCCGTCAATATGTCGCCTGAACATCGAGGAACACATGGGCGAATCACAATATTCCGCCGCCGCCACCGCCGGCGGCGCCTGGGACGCCGCGGTGCTTGAACCCATGGCCGAGCTCAACGCCGAAGTGCTCGACGCCCTGGCCGGCGCGACTGCGGGGCTTCAGTGGCAATGGCGGGCGCTGGGCGAGGCGGCAAGGCTGCGCCTCGCGCACTGCCCTTTCCTGCTGGTCGACGCCGGTTTCACCCGGCTCGAGCACTGGGGCAATCTCCCGGGTGTAGGCGTGCACGAGGCGCTGCCGTTGTCCGCGTTGCTGGCGCAGCGCGGGCCGCTGGCGACCCCGCTGCTGCGCCGCGTGCTGTTGTTCGCCTGGCATCTGGCGCGTACCAACCGCCTCGCGGCGCGCATCGCACTGGGCATGAGCGCGCCCTGCGCCAACATCGTTGCCGCCTGCCGATTTTCCGATCTCGAGTCGCTCGCCGAGCGGCGCCCCGCCTGGATCCGCCCGCGCTGGGACAATCGCCCCGATATCTGGCAGGCCTGGCTGGCGGCCGCGGCCCAGGAATCGCCGCGCGGCCTCGAGAACCTGCAATTATGGGGGCTGCAGATGCTGGCGGCCGGCGTCGTGGCGCGCGCGCCCTGAGCGCACGCAGATCCCGAAAAGCACGGGCGATTGTCCGGCCAGGGGCCGCGGCTCGCGGTGGAAACTTGGCCGTTCAGGCTCTACTATTGGCCCATTATTGCGCGCCCCGCGTAACCGGAAAATCGAGGTTTGACTATGTGGCGAACAGGTGTGAGAGCTGGGTTGGTGGTGGCAGTCGCGGCCGGTATTGCGGGTCTGGGCTGCGCCAGCAGTTTGCGCGCGGGTGAGAAGGACACGAAGCCGCCCGAGATTCCAACTTGTGACAAGAAGATTGGCACGCTGGCGGTCACTGAACCGGAAAACAAATGGTGGCTGGGCCTGAACCTCGAATCGCCCGAGGCCCTGCTCAAGGTGTTTGTGTCGCAGTCGAAGTGTTTTTCGCTCGTCGACCGTGGCAAGGGCCTGGCGGCGGCACAGCAGGAGCGGGCACTGGCCGGAGAAGGCGAAATGCGCGGTGGCTCCAATATCGGCAAGGGCCAGATGAAGGCCGCTGACTACGTGCTGGTGCCTGATATCGTCAACCAGAACGCGAATTCCGGCGGCCGGCGTCTCGGCGGCATCCTCGGCGGCCTGGTTCCCGGGCTGGGTGGCGTGATCCTGGGCGGCATCAGCCTCAAGAGCAAGACGGCCGACGTAGTCCTGACGCTGACGGACGTGCGTTCAACCGAACAGGTTTCCCTGCAGCAGGGGCATGCCAAGAAGACCGACCTGGGCTGGGGCGGCGGTGGCGGCGCGGGTTTCTTTGGCGGCTTTGCCGCTGGCGGCGCCAGCGGTTACGCCAATACCGAAATCGGCCAGGTCGTGACCATGGCCTATCTCGACGCCTTCGCCAAGCTGGTCAACGACGTCAAGGCCATACAGCCCAATGCCAAGGCCGACAACGTCTCCCAATCGGTGGCGATGTCCAAGCCCGGCAAGCTGTACGAGAAACCGAGTCTCAAATCTACGGTGGTGCGCGATCTCGATCCGGGCATGACGATGTACCCCACGGGCGAGAAGGAAGGCATCTGGTGGAAGGTGACCGACGAACTCGGCAACGAGGGTTGGGTGCCCTCCACCCTGTTCCAGCTCGCCAAGTAACTTGCAAGTAACTTGCTGGCGCTTTCGATATGCGGGCTGACCAAGACCTACCGTAACGGCGTACAGGCGCTGCGTGGCGTCGACCTGGACGTTGAGCAGGGCGACTTCTTCGCGCTGCTCGGACCGAACGGCGCCGGCAAGACCACGCTCATCGGCATCATCACTTCGCTGGTCAACAAAAGCGCCGGCACCGCCAGCGTCTTCGGCTACGACCTCGACAGCGAGCTCGAGCGGGCGAAATCCTGCATCGGCGTGGTGCCGCAGGAGCTGAACTTCAACCAGTTCGAGACCCCGCTCACCATCGTCGTCAACCAGGCGGGTTTCTATGGCATTCCGCGCGCTGTGGCCCGCGAGCGCGCCGAAAAATACCTGCGCCAGCTGCAGCTTTGGGAAAAGCGCAACGGCATCGCCCGTGGGCTCTCCGGCGGCATGAAGCGCCGGCTGATGATCGCGCGCGCGTTGATGCACGAGCCGCGCCTGCTGGTGCTGGACGAGCCAACCGCCGGCGTCGACATCGAGATTCGGCGCTCGATGTGGGAATTCCTCAACGACATCAATGCCCGCGGCACGACCATCATCCTCACCACTCACTATCTCGAAGAGGCCGAGAACCTCTGCCGTAATATCGCCATCATCGACAACGGCCACATCGTCGAGCGCGACCGCATGAGCAATTTGCTGCGCGGGCTCCACACCGAGACCTTCGTGCTCAATCTGCGTGACCCGGTGGCAGTTGCACCCCAGGTTGCCGGCTTCGTGCTCACCTGGATCGACGATCACACACTCGAAGCGGAAGTGTCGAAGGACCAGAGCCTGAACGGCCTGTTTGCGCAGCTCGCTTCGCAGCGCCTCGACGTGCTGTCGATGCGCAACAAGGTCAACCGCCTCGAAGAGGTGTTCATGCGACTGGTTGAGCACCGGGGCAGTCATGGTTGAATCGGGCGCGCCAGCCATGACTGCCGCCGCGCCGTCGCTGAACGCGGCGCGCTGGACGGGTTTCCTGACCATTATCATCCGCGAGTACAGTCGCATCGTCCGCATCTGGGGCCAGACGCTGGTGCCTTCGGCAGTGACCGCGATCCTGTACTTCGTGATCTTCGGGAGCCTGATCGGCCGGCGCGTGGGCCAGATGGACGGCTTCGACTACATGCAGTACATCGCGCCAGGCCTGATCATGATGTCGGTGATCACCAATTCCTATGGCAACTCGGTGTCGTCATTCTTCGGCGCCAAGTTCGGCAAGCACGTCGAGGAGCTGCTGGTCTC
>JAYTXT010000105.1:0-4628 GCA_043742765.1 Gammaproteobacteria bacterium
CCCAGGTCGCCGGTGCGCAGCCAGCCGTCGGCGGTGTGCACGGCGGCGTTCGCCTCGGGCGCGTCGAGATAACCGGCCGTGACATTGGCGCCGCGAATCTGGATGTGGCCGACATGCTCGTCCGCGAGCGGCAGGTCACCGTCGCCGGCGATGCGCAATTCGCAGTACGGAATCGCGCCGCCGACCGCCACCAACGTCAGCGCGCTGCGCTCGCTCGGTGCCACGATGGCGACGCGCTGGCCCGGATTGAGCTGGTGACGGTCGAAGTGGCTCGCGTGATAGGCCGCACCCAGCGGCGGGAAACTCACCGCCACGCTCGCTTCCGCGAGGCCGTACACGGGAAACATTGCGGTGCGCGCCAGCCGCGCCGGCGCACAGCGATCCATGAACTCGTCGCACAGCGCGAGGCTGATGGGTTCGGCGCCGTTGAAAATCAGCCGCACACTGCTGAGATCGAGGTCGCCCGGTAAGCGCTCGCCGAGCACCTTGAGATAGTGCCGGTAACCGAAATTCGGCGAACACAGCAGCGTCGCCCGGATGCGCGCGGCGAGCTGCAGCCAGAGGACGGGTCGACGCACGAACAGCTCGGTGGCCATCTGGTGCATGTTCACGCGGTTGGCGAGCAGGAAGATGTGGAAGCCAATCAGCCCCATGTCGTGCGTGAGGGGCATCCACGACAGGCTCACGTCCTGGTCGGTGTAGCGGGCCGCCTCGGTGGCGCCGCGCAGGTTGGCAATCAGATTGGCGTGCGTCAGCACCACGCCCTTGGGTGAGCTGGTGGAGCCCGAGGAATACTGCACGAATGCCGGATCCTCCGGCCGCGCCGCATGGATCCTGCCGGCGCGTGACACCTCCACCAGGTCATCGGTGAGGAAGGCGCGCTGTGCGAGCTGCGCATAGGCCACCTGTTGCTGGTGTTCTTCCGCGAAACTGCGAATGCGCTCGAGTAAACGGCGTTCGGTGTACAGGAACGGTTTGCCCAGTTGCGCGGCGATGCGCAGCAGCTTGTGGCGATGTTCATCGCTGATGCCCGGCGCAACCGGCACCGGAACGATCCCGCCCAGGATCCCGGCCCAGAAAGCGTCGATGAAGGCTTCGTTGCTGGCCAAGAACAGCAGCAGGCGGTCGCCAGGCCGGGCGCCCAGCTGCTGCAGGTGGTGCAGGATGCCGAGCGCGCGCTCGTAGAGCTCGCCATAGCGCACCACGCGCTGTTCGGTTTCGCCCTCGTGATAGGTGATGAAGCGGTCGGCGCCGCGGTGGGTGTGCAGCAGCTCGCTCAGCGTGGTGGCGTTCATGCGGGGCGGTGGCGGTTGACGCTGCAGGGCAAACCAAGGATTGTGGGCGGATGAACCGGGTCATTCTAGCTTACTCGCGCCTTCCCCGGCAGTTGCCCGCGCCGCTGCGGACGCGCTGGCGCACGCGCCCTGGTGCAGGCCGAGCTGTGCGCCTGAGTGCCGACGCGCGCGCGCAGTCGCAGACTATTGTGGCAGTGGCCCGGGCCATGGCGTTATGACGGGATCACCAGTGTCGGGGCCCGGGGACGGTGGCTTGCGCGGTGGCCTGTACGGCCAGGTTTCGATTTCCGGTCAGCGCCTGAGCTTCATGCGCCGTCAGCTATACCGGGTTGCCGCACCATTCGCGGCCGCCCTGGTGCGTCTGTGGTGGCGCAGCTGCCGCGTCACGGTCGTGACCGGCGGCGCGCACCTGGATGCGGTGCTGGCACGGTACCCCTCGTTCCTGCCGGTGTACTGGCATCAGCACCATCTCTTCTGCGCGTGGTACCTGCTGTCGCAGCAGGGCCAGCGGCCGCTGCGTACCGGTTTCCTGATCAGTCCGTCGCGCGACGGTGAACTCGGGGCCATGATCATGCGACGCCTCGGTGGTCACGTGGTGCGCGGCTCATCGACGCGCACCGGCGCACTCGCCATGAAAGAGGTTTTCCAGGCCTTGATGCGCGAGCAGGTGTCGCCGGTGCTGAACCCCGACGGCCCGCGCGGCCCGCGCTTCAGGTGCAAGCCCGGAGCCGTGTTGCTGGCACAGATGTCTGGCCGGCCGCTGCTGCCGCTGGGCTACGCGGCCTCGCGCGCCTGGCTGGTGCATTGGGACAAGTTCGTGCTGCCGTGGCCGGGGGCACGCATTGCCATTGCCGTCGGCGAGCCGCTCGAGGTGCCGCGCGGTACGGATGCGGCGGGCGTGGAGCGAATCCAGAAGGAACTCGAGGCGCGTTTGCACGCCATATTCAGGGCGGCACGGGCAGCTCTGGAGGCCAAACCCACCAGACAATAGTCAGCAGCGGCGAGCACTTGGTTTGCCTTCCTGCGGCAGTGTGGGAGAATCCGCTGCTGATGAACAAGCCGCCGCCCGCACACGGTCACGAACACACGGCCTCGGATGTGCTCGCGCCGCAGTTCTGGACCGGCCGCGTCGAGCGGCCAGTGCCCGGGCTGGATATGGCCTGCACCAAGATCGCGATCGACTTCCAGAACCTGCAGCGCGCGACGGCGGATGAGTCGATCCACCAGTGCCTCGTCATCCTGCGTGAAGCCACCTCGGCCGACGGTGCCTTCAGCGCCTTCTTCGATGCCAGCGGGTCGCACATCGAGTCGGTGATGGTGGCCGGCGGGTCGTTCGCGCAAGTGCACCCGGAAGCGCTGCGCGGAATACCACTCAATCGCCTGCCCTATGTCGCCGGCCGCACCGAACACCTGCGCACCTCGGAGTTCCGCGACACCGCGGCACCGCGCCGTGAACAGGCCAACGACGCCGGGCTGCTTGCCGAACTGTCGGTCGGCGCGGCACTCATGGTCGCGTTCCGCATCCGCGGGAAACCCGCGGGCTTGCTGGGGCTGGTGTTCGGCCTGCCGCGCACCAGTTTCGATGTGAACCTGCAGCTGCTCCTCAAGCTTCTGGGCAGCAGCCTCGCGGCCGGGCTCGAGCGTGTGCGGCTCGCCATCACGCTCGAGCGGCTCGAGGGACGCAGCGAGCTCGGCGAACCGGCAGCCAATGACGGGCTGTGGGATTTCGACGTCGAGGCCGGAGAGACCTACTTCTCGCCACGCTGGCGCACCATGCTCGGCTACGACACCGTCGAACTGCAGCGCAACTTCGACTGGCGCACCCTGGTGCACCCGGAAGACTCGCTGCGCGTGCAGAATGCGATCCGCGACCACGTCGCCGGCAAGACCCCGATGTTCGAAAGCGTCCATCGCATGCATCACCGCAGCGGTGAGTGGCGCTGGGTCTCGAGCCGCGCCAAGGCCACGGTCGACCCGCACGGGCGCCTGCTGCGCCTGGTCGGTGTCGAACTCGACATCACCGAGCGCAAGATCTACGAAGAGGCGCTGTTCCGCGAAAAGGAGAGCGCGCAGATCACGCTGCAGTCGATCGGCGATGGCGTGGTGACCACCAACGCCGCTTCGGTGATCGATTACATCAACCCGGTCGCCGAGGACCTCACCGGCTGGCGGCTCGAAGACGCGATGGGCAAGCCGGTCGAGGAAATCTTCCGCGCCTTCCACGAAGAGACCTGCGAGCCGCTGGAGAACCCGTTGACGGTGGCGATCCGCCGCGCCCGCGCCATCAAGTCGGTGCGGCCGATGCTGCTGATCCGGCGCGACGGCAACGAACTGTACGTCGACAGCACCGCGGCGCCGATCCGCGACGGCGCCGGACGCACCGCGGGCGGCGTGCTGGTGTTTCACGACGTCAGCGAGTCGCGTGAGCTCAACCGGCGGCTCAGCTACCACGCCAGCCACGACCAGCTCACGGGCCTCGTCAACCGGCGCGAGTTCGAGAACCGCCTGGAGCGCGCGCTCAAGAGCGCCAAGGCGCGCGAGTCATCGTACGCGCTGTGTTACCTCGACATCGACCAGTTCAAGATCGTCAACGACAGTTGCGGCCACAGTGCTGGCGACGCGCTGCTCGGCCAGGTCGGGGCGCTGCTGAAATCAAAGGTGCGCTGGCGCGACACGCTCTCACGCCTGGGCGGCGACGAATTTGGCATCCTGCTCGAGAGCTGTTCGCTCGATGAAGCGATGCGCATGGCCGAGACGCTGCGCGAAGCAGTGCGCAATTTCCGCTTCAACTGGGAGGAGCGCGTGTTCCGCCTGGGCGCCAGCATCGGCGTGGTGCCGGTCGCGGCCGAGAACGAGGACGCCGCCTCGATCATTTCGGCGGCCGACAGTGCCTGCCAGGCAGCCAAGGAGCAGGGCCGCAACCGCGTGCACAGTTTCGCCGAGAATGACATCGAGCTCATGCGCCGGCGGCGCGAAATGCAGTGGGCGGCGCGCATCAACGCGGCGCTCGAGGAAGGGCGTTTCGAACTGTACCGTATGGCAATCCAGCCGTTGCAGAAGCCGGCGACCGGCGCGCACTACGAACTGCTGCTACGCATGCGCGATGAAGCCGGACGCATCATTTCGCCGGATAATTTCATCGTCGCCGCCGAGCGCTACAACATTACCCCCAGCATCGACCGCTGGGTGATCGAGAACGCCTTCCGCTGGCTGGTGTCGGAAGCCGACGAGCGCGAGCGGTTGGCGATGTGCTCGATCAACCTGTCGGGCCAGAGTCTCGGCGACGACAAGTTTCTGCCGTTCGTCATCGACCAGTTCCAGAAGAGCGGCATC
>JAYTXT010000106.1:0-9074 GCA_043742765.1 Gammaproteobacteria bacterium
CGCCCGCCTACACCGATGCGCGTGTGATAGTAGCGCGCACTCTGGCCGTGCACGCGGATCTCGCTGCAGGCCCTGGCGAGCGCCGCGTCGTCGGTGAAGATCGCACCGCCGTCGCCGTAGCAGCCGAGCGGCTTGCTGGGGAAGAAACTGGTGCAACCTATCGCGGAAAGCGCCCCGCTCCGCCGACCATGGTAAGCGGCGCCAAAGCTCTGCGCTGCGTCTTCAATGACAGCGATCTCGCCGCGCCGCGCGGCGATGGCGCTAATTTCATCCATATCCGCCGTTTGCCCGTAAAGGCTCACCGGCATGATGGCCTTGGTGCGCGAGGTGATCGCCGCGTCGAGCAACCCGGCATTCATATTGGCGGTATCGGCCTCGACGTCGACAAACACCGGCTTGGCACCCAGCAGCGCGATGACTTCAGCGGTAGCAACAAACGTAAATGGCGAGGTGATGACTTCGTCACCCGGTCCGATATCGAGCGCCATTAGTGCGATCAGCAGGGCTTCAGTGCCACTCGCCACTGAGATGCAGTGCGCGCTGTTGACGTAAGCGGCGAGCCGCGCTTCGAATTCGCGGACTTCGGGCCCGAGGATGTATTGCCCGTGGTCGAGCACGGCCTGGATACGCGCGTTGATGTCGCCGCGCAGTGCACGGTATTGCGACTTGAGATCGATGAAATCGATGGGCCTTCCCCTGATGTCTAGTCGGCGAGCGGGCGGCCGCGCGTTTCGATGATCAATGGCGCGAGCAGCAAGCCCAGGAGCGGCGCGAAGCCGATGTAAAAGATGGTCTGCATCGCCGTGCCGTTCGCGGCCGCGGCGCCCACAACGAACGGTCCCACCGAGGCCAGCACACGGCCGATGTTGTAACAGAAGCCGGCGCCAGTCGCGCGCAAGCGGGTCGGAAACAGCTCAGGCAGGTAATAAGGAAAGGCGCCAAAGACACCGAACACCGGCACACCGATGGCGAAGAACATGTAGAGCCGCGTCTCGGCCGGCATGTCGAGGCCGAAGGTTGCGAAAATGGCAGCCGCCGAGGCACCAAAGTACAGCGCGAACATCGGCCGCCTTCCCAGATGCTTGGCGAGCGGAATGGTGAGCAGCGTGCCGAGCAGGCCGCCCAGGTTGAAGGCGACGGTCGCGGTGACTTTCCAGTGCTCGATCAGATGCAGCGTGGCGCTCTGGTCGAGCCCGCGCAGTTCCGCACTGGTGCGCGCCAGGCCCGTGGCGATGACCGGAATGAAGGCGCTGCAACTCCACCAGCCCACCAGGGCAATGATCGCGGTGAACGTGCCCACCCAGGTATTGCGCCGCAGTTCCGGCGTGAAGATCTCGCGCACCCGCGCATGGCTGCGCTCCCTGAGCGCCTGCCAGCGCTCCGGCTCGTGCACGAACAGGCGCACGATGAAGGCCACGGCAGCGGGCAGCAGACCGAACAGGAAAACATAGCGCCAGGATTGTTCAGTGTTGTTGGGGAACCAGACGCCCGCGACCTGATAGTTGATGAACGTCGCCAGGAACAGTCCGAACGGGGCGGCCGTGTACAGCAACGCACCGCCCTCGACACGGCGTTTTTCGGGCATGACCTCGGCGACCATTGACGCGCCAGCGGCCCACTCGCCGCCGATCCCTAAGCTCGCCACCAGCCGGAAGATCGCCAGCATCCACAGATTCGTGGCGGCGGCGCAGGCCGCCGTGCCGACTGCATAGAGCACCATTGTCAGCATCAGGGTGCGCAGCCGCCCGATACGGTCGCACACCAGACCGAACAGCACGCCGCCGGCAGCCCATCCGAGCAACAGGAGCGAAGTGAGCAGGCCCGTCCAGTGCAGCGTCTGGGCACGCGCTTCGGGCGATCCGACAGGCAGGTGCAGCAGGGTCGGGATGCAGTTGGGAGCGACGTAATTGAACAACATGCCGTCAAAGACGTCGAAACCCCAGCCCAGCCAGGCGGCAAACAGCACCGTCCATTGATATCGAGTGATGCCCCACATGCGGGTGCAGCCTACTGGAGCGCCGCTCAGGCGTCGAGCCGACGCGGCAGCAGCGCAAGCCGCAGGCGTACGAGCCCGCTGACCAGCGCAAGGGAGACGATGGCGCCTCCCAGGCCCACAAACGCCAGGCGACTGACCAGGTCCCGGAAGCTGTCCCAGAGCCGCGCATGCACAAGACCGGGAGCCGCGGTGAGTACCAGCATCGCCGCCGGGATCAACAGGTAGGCGGCGAGCCAGGCGCGTCGTTCCCACTCGCCCAACTCGGGGAACAGCCAGGTGCCATGGGCCGACGCGCCCGGCTGGCGCTCGCGCCGATCAGCGCGAGTCCACCGCCAGGCCGCCAGGAGCACTACGAGCAGCCCCACGACACTGCTCACATGCTGGAGCCATCGGTATAGCCGAAAAGGATGCCCCTCTATATCGGGCCCATAATCGTCCGGGAACGGCAGCATACGCACGCCGCGGCCATCCTCATGCGTGAAGCCATCCCAGACCAGGTGCGTCAGGGCACCGGCCAGCACCGTGGCGGCCGCCCCCAGCCAGACGCGCCAGTCCCACGGGCAGGCAGTAACGCAGCAGCGCCGCAGCGTACGGTGAGCGGGCAGCACGGCGGCAATGTGGGAAATCGTGAACGGCATCGGCCGTAGTCTAGTCAGAACTCGCGGACGAACGGCGCGCGGGCTGGGCGCGCCGGTGCGGTGGGTGCGACGGCGCCGATCGTGCCGACGTAGATAAAGCCCAACAGCTTCTCGTCGCTCCCGCAGCCCAGCGCCGACGCCACCGCGGGATCATAGGCACTGGGCCCGGTGAGCAGGATGGCACCAAACCCCTGGGCGTGGAAAGCGTTGAGCAGGTTCATGACGCCCGCGCCGGCGCAGAGCAGCTGCTCGATCTCGGGCACCTTGGGGTGGTCACGAAGCCGTGCGCAGGCGGCGATGATCAAGGGCACCTGCAGCGGGCGGCTGTGGAGCTTTTCGAGTTGCGCGGACGGCGTCGCCGGATCGCGGGCCCGCGCCGCAGCCACCAGCAGCTCGGCAAACCGGGCGCGCGCCGCGCCCCGGATCAGTGTGAAGCGCCAGGGCTGCAGCCGGCCATGGTCCGGCGCGCGCAACACCGCATCGAGCGCCGCGCCGAGCTGCGCTTCGTCCGGGCCCGGTACAATCAGGCATTGCGCGGGAATCGAGCGGCGGCTCAACAAGGCATCGAGCATCGTCATCCGGTTTCCATCAGCGCCAGCACTTCCGCGGTCTTCTCACGCATCAGCGCCTCGCTGCCGCGTGATTCAATGTTCAATCGCACCAGTGGCTCGGTGTTCGAGCCGCGCAAATTGAGGCGCCACTGCGCGAATTCCATCGACAGCCCGTCGGTGTAGTCGATCGCCACGGCCGCACTGGTGTAGTGGTTCTGCACCCGCGCGGTCGCCGCCTTGGCATCGGCAATCTCACGATTGATTTCGCCGCTGGCCGGGAACAACCGCTGGCGCGCGCCGACCAGCTCGCCCAGCGTCTTGCCCGTCTCACACATCACGGCGAGCACCAGCAACCACGGAATCATGCCGCTGTCGCAGTAGGCGAAGTCGCGAAAATAGTGGTGCGCGCTCATTTCGCCGCCGTAAACCGCGTCGACTTCCCGCATGCGTTGCTTGATGAAAGCGTGGCCGGAACGGCACAACACCGCTTCGCCGCCGAACTGCTTCACAATATCGATCGTGTTCCACGTCAGCCGCGGATCGTGCACGATGCGCGAACCGGGGTAACGTTTCAGAAAAGTTTCGGCCAGCAGTCCCACGAGGTAGTAGCCTTCAACGAAACCGCCATGCTCGTCGAAGAAAAAGCAGCGGTCGAAGTCACCATCCCAGGCGAGCCCGATGTCGGCGCCGCTCCTGCGCATCGCCTCGATCGTGCTGTTGCGATTCGCCTCGATCATCGGGTTCGGGACGCCGTTGGGGAACGAGCTGTCGGGGTTGTGGTGCACCTTGATGAATTCGAACGGCAAGTGCGGCTCGAGTTGGTCGACCACTAATCCTGCGCCGCCGTTGCCCGCGTTCACCACCACCTTGAGGCGGCGGAGCTTCGATCCTTTGACGTAGCTGAGCAGGTGCTCGAGATATTTGGGTTGGATGTCCAGCGCCCGGGTCTTGCCCGCGGCGGCGGCGCGCGGCGGCAGGCGCGCGCCCTCGATCAGCGCGCGCATATCCATGAGACCGGTGTCGGCGCTGATCGGGCGACTCCCCTCGCGCACGAACTTCATGCCGTTGTAATCGGGCGGGTTATGGCTGGCGGTAACCATGATGCCGCCGTCGAGCGCTTCGGCGAAGGTGGCGAAATAGACCCCTTCGGTGCCGCACAGGCCAATGTCGGTCACGTTGACGCCCGAATCGTTAAGGCCGCGAATCAGTGCCGCCGCGAGTGTCAGGCTGGTCGCGCGGATGTCGCGTCCCACCACCACGTTCTTCGGCTTCACGAACGCCGCGTACGACTGGCCGATCTGGTAGGCCAGGTCTTCGTTGAGTTCGTTGGGTATGCGGCCGCGGATGTCATAGGCCTTGAAGCAGGTCAGTGTCGTCATGTGTTGCTTCCTTTGCGACCATACTGGTCTTCAAACCGCACGATGTCGTCCTCGCCCAGGTAGCCGCCGGATTGCACTTCGATGATGTGCAGCGGGACCTTGCCGGGGTTCTCGATGCGGTGGCGCACGCCGAGCGGAATGTAGGTGGATTGGTTTTCCTCGAGCAGGAACACCTCGTCTCCGCGGGTGATGCGCGCGGTGCCAGAAACCACCACCCAATGCTCGGCCCGATGGTGGTGCAGCTGGAGCGACAGCACGCCACCGGGACGCACAGCCAGGCGCTTGACCTGGAAACGCTCGCCGCCATCGAGACTGTCATAGCTGCCCCAGGGACGGAATACCTCGCGATGCAGTGCGTGTTCGCTGCGGCCCGAGCTCTTGATCCTGGCCACGAGTGACTTGACGTCCTGCACCCGGTCACGCGGCGCCACCAGCACGGCATCCTTGGTCTCGATCACGACGTGATCGTTCAGTCCGATGACCGCCAGCAGCCGGCTCCCGGCGTAGAGGTAGCTGTTCGTGGTTTCTTCGGCCAGCACGTCGCCGCGGATCACGTTGCCGTGGGCGTCCCGTTCACTGGCGTCATGGAGCGAGGACCAGGAGCCGACGTCGCTCCAGCCCGCCTCGAGCGGCACCATTACGGCATCGCTGGTCTTTTCCATCACGGCGTAGTCGATCGACTCGCTCCGGCAGCTCGCGAACTTCGCAGGATCGACGCGGGTGAAATCAAGGTCGCGCTGGGCGCCGCTGACAGCCTGCTCGCAGGCGGCGGCGATATCGGGCGCGTTACGGCGCAGCTCTTCGAGATAGCGGCGGGCGCTGAAGACGAACATGCCGCTGTTCCAGTAGTAATCGCCGCTGGCGAGAAATTCCTCGGCGCGCTCGCGCGCGGGTTTCTCGACAAAGTGGGCGATGCGCCAGCCGCCTGCTGGCATTGCGGCGCCGCGGCGGATGTAACCGTAGCCGGCTTCCGCGGCGTGCGGCACTATGCCGAACGTGACCAGGTGCCCGTGCCGCGCCGCCGCAGCGGCCGTTTGCACTGCCGCGTGGAATGCCGCGACGTCGCGAATCACATGGTCGGCGGGCAGCACCAGCAGCAGGGCCTCGCCGTTGCCGGCGGACACGGCGACCAATGCCGCCAGCGCGATGGCCGGGGCCGTGTTGCGGCCCACGGGCTCGAGCACGATGCCCTGGGCTGCAGATCCAATGACGCGCAGTTGCTCGGCGACCAGGAAGCGGTGCGCTTCATTGCAGATGACGATGGGAGCAGCCGCGTTCAGGCCGGCCAGTCGCAGCACCGTGTCCTGCAGCATCGTGTGCGCGCCAAGCAGCGGCAGCAGTTGCTTGGGGTAGAGTTCCCGCGACAGCGGCCACAGACGCGTACCCGAGCCGCCCGAGAGTACGACGGGAATCAGCAAGGGAGCCGCCGCCATTGCCGCATCAATCCGCGACGGCCGTCTTGCCGCGACCGATGCCGAAGTATTCGAAGCCGAGCCGCGCCAACAGCGCCGGATCGTAGAGATTGCGCCCATCGAAGATCCGCGGCGCCGCCAGCAGCTCCTTCAACCGATCGAAATCGGGACTGCGGAACTCCTGCCACTCGGTGACGATCAGGAGCGCATCGGCGCCGTCGGCAGCTTCATAGGCGTCACGGCTGACCTTGAAGTTCGGCTGACCCTGGTAGAGCCTGGCCGCCTCCTCCATGGCGATCGGGTCGTAGGCGCGCACATGGGCCCCGCCGGCGATGAGTTCATCGATGATCACGCGGCTCGGCGCCTCGCGCATGTCATCGGTATTGGGCTTGAAGGCCAGGCCCCACAGCGCCAGCGTGCGGCCTGTGACCGAGCCGCCCAGCACCTTGCGGAGCTTGCGCACCAGGAGCGACTTCTGCCGTTCGTTGACCGACTCAACCGCGTGCAGGATTTCGGTGCCGTAGCCCACGTCGCGCGCCGAGCGGATCAGGGCCTTCACGTCCTTGGGAAAACAGGAGCCGCCGTAACCGGTACCCGGGTAGATAAAGCCATAGCCGATGCGCGGATCGGAACCGATGCCGATGCGGACCTGCTCGATATCCGCGCCGACCCGCTCGGCGATGTTCGCGAGCTCATTCATGAAACTGATCTTGGTCGCGAGCATGGCGTTGGCGGCGTACTTGGTCAGCTCCGCGGAACGGATATCCATGACGATGAGACGATCGTGGTTGCGCGTAAACGGGTCGTACAGCGCGCGCAGCAGTTCGGTGGTGCGCGGATTGTCCGTGCCGACCACCACGCGATCGGGCTTCATGAAATCCTGGATGGCGGCGCCTTCCTTGAGGAACTCGGGGTTCGACACCACATCGAACTCGACCTTGGACTGCCGCTGCGCCAGAGATGCGGTGACCTGGTCACGCACTTTGTCCGCCGTGCCGACCGGCACGGTCGACTTGGTGACCACGATCGCGTAGCGCTCCAGGCGCTCGCCTATGGTTCTGGCCACGCTCAGCACATGCCGCAGATCGGCGGAACCGTCCTCATCCGGCGGCGTGCCGACGGCAATCAGCTGGAACAGGCCGTGATCGACCCCGCGCACCGCGTCGGTCGTGAACTCGAGGCGGCCACTGCCGCGATTGCGCCGAATCAGCGCGTCCAGGCCGGGCTCATGTATGGGCACGTCGCCCTCATTGAGCCGGGCCACTTTCTTTTCGTCAATGTCAACGCACACCACGTGGTTGCCCGCCTCGGCGAGACAGGCGCCCGTGACCAGACCGACGTACCCGGAACCGAAAATGGTGACTTTCATTGCTTGACTTAAGCTTCTGACGCTGTTGGGAAAGTGCGCAAGCCTAGCGGATGGGCGTCATGAAGACAAAGCCGTAATCGTCAATTCCAGGCGCCGGTTCAGATCGCGGCCTTCAGGCGTGTTGGGGGCTTCCAGTGGCGCTGATTCCCCGGCCCCGCGAGCGATGAGCCGCGCCGGCGCGACCCCCTTTGATCGCAGGTAGGCGACCACGGCTGCTGCGCGGGCCTGGGCCTGTTGCTGATTGAAAGCGCTGCTCCCGATTGCGTCGGTGTACACGGCCACGACGATTTCGGTGCGCTCGTATTCACGGAGGGAGCCGGCCAGAAGATCAAGCATCGACTTGCCCGCTGGAGCCAGCTCGGCGCGATCCGGAACAAAGGCCATTCTGGCTGGATACCGTAACCCCAAGGCCCCAGCGGTGCGCACGATTACAGCCGCGGTTTGGGCCAGCGAGGTGCGGAGCCCTGCTTCCTGAGCCGCCAGTGGCGCTACAGCGACCGGCATTGGTTTTGCTGCGACCGGGTGTGGCTGCGTAGCACACGACAGCGACAGCGCTGCAGCGAATACGACAGCCGCGCCGCCGATCACCGAACCGTGCCTGGAATCTTTCATCGGGGTTGACCCGGGCCCTTGCATTGTCCTGATATCGATATTGTGCAACCAAATCAGACCGCCGGGTGGGATCTCGACGTAAAATCCCGGGCTTAAGACCCAACGCGAGGAGCGGCCTTGAGCAAGACAGCACTGATTACCGGTATCACCGGGCAGGATGGCGCCTACCTGGCCGAGTTTCTGCTCGGGAAGGGCTACGAGGTGCATGGCATCAAGCGCCGCGCCTCGAGCTTCAACACCGACCGCATCGATCACCTCTACCAGGACCCGCACGAGAAGAACGTCCGCCTGCGACTTCACTACGGCGATATGATCGACGCGACCAACCTGATCCGCATTGTCCAGCAGGTGCAACCGGACGAGATCTACAACCTGGCGGCCCAGAGCCACGTGGCCGTATCGTTCGAGACCCCTGAATACACGGCGAACGCCGATGCCCTCGGTTCGCTGCGGCTCCTCGAGGCGATCCGCATCCTCGGGCTGGAGAAAAAGACACGTTTCTACCAAGCCTCGACTTCCGAGATGTTCGGCAAGGTTCAGGAAACGCCGCAGCGCGAGACCACGCCCTTCTACCCGCGCTCGCCCTATGGCGCCGCCAAGGTCTATGCCTATTGGATCACGGTGAACTACCGCGAGGCCTACGGCCTCTACGCCTGCAACGGCATACTCTTCAACCACGAGTCGCCGCTCCGTGGCGAGACCTTTGTCACCCGCAAGATCACCCGCGCGCTCGCGCGCATTTCGCTCGGGCTCGAGGAATGCCTGTACCTGGGCAACATGGATTCGCTGCGCGACTGGGGTCACGCACAGGACTTCGTCGTCGCCCAGTGGCTGATGCTGCAGCAGGAACAGGCGGAGGACTACGTCATCGCGACCGGCGAGCAGCATTCGGTGCGCGAGTTCGTGGTCCTGGCCGGCTCACACCTCGGCATGAAGATCGAGTGGCGCGGCAAGGGCGTGGCTGAGCAGGGCATCGACACCCATACCGGCAAGGTCATCGTCAAGGTCGATTCGCGCTACTTCCGCCCCACCGAAGTCGAAACCCTGCTCGGCGACCCGGACAAGGCGCGGCGGCAGCTGGGCTGGAGCGCGACCATCACGTTCGAACAGCTGGTGA
>JAYTXT010000107.1:0-3512 GCA_043742765.1 Gammaproteobacteria bacterium
CTGGCGCCCTCGATGCGCCGCAATTTCGGCGGCTGCGCCGGCAACATCGCCTATAACCTCAAGCTCCTGGGCGGTGACGGCCTGATCATGGCCACGGTCGGTCATGACTTCGCGCCCTACCGCTCCTGGCTCGGCGAGCGCGGCATTGCGCTGACGCAGGTGCGCGAGGTGCCGGGTGAATTCACCGCGCAGGCTTTTATTACCACCGACCTCGACGACAACCAGATCACCGCGTTCCACCCCGGAGCAATGAATCATTCGCACCTCAACCAGGTGTCGGCGGTGCCGGGCGTGCGCCTCGGCATCATCGCCCCCGATGGCCGCCAGGGTATGCTCGAGCACGCCGCGCAGTTCGCCGCGGCGGGCATTCCCTTCATCTTCGATCCCGGCCAGGGCCTGCCCATGTTCAACGGCGAGGAACTGCGCGCGCTGGTCGGCAGCGCGTCGTGGGTCGCCGTCAACGATTACGAGGGCAGCATGCTGAGCGAGCGCACGGGTTGGTCGTTCACGGATATTGCCGCGCGGGTCAGGGCGCTCATCGTTACGCGCGGCGCCGAGGGCTCCTGGATCTTTGCAGACGGCACGCGGCATGAAATACCGGTCGCGCGCGCAGCGCAGCTGGCGGATCCAACCGGCTGCGGCGATGCCTATCGCGCCGGTCTCCTGTGTGGTCTCCAGCGCGGTCTCGACTGGCCAACGACGGGACGCATCGCCTCGCTCGCCGGCGCCCTGAAAATCGAGTCTCATGGCACCCAGCAGCACCATTACGACTGGGCGCAATTTGCCGTACGGTTCCACGACAACTTCGGATTCGCATTGTGACGGCGCTGCGCCGGATCCTGGTTGCGGCCGCGGCCCTGTGCGCGCTGCCGTTGGTGGTGCACGCTGCGCCCGCTAAGCCGCCCGCCGACTGGGCGCGTACCCTCGAGCGCATCGCCGGCAGCGTCGTGACCATCGAGATCGACCAGACGCGCTCCTTCGATACGGAACGGAACGCCTCGGCCCAGGCCACCGGCTTTGTGATCGACGCTGCACGGGGGCTGATACTGACTAACCGCCATGTGGTTACTCCGGGACCGGTAATCGCCGAGGCGACCTTCCTCAACCGCGAGGAGGTGGAACTGCACCCGGTCTATCGCGATCCGGTGCACGACTTTGGCATCTATCGCTACGATCCGGCGAAATTGCGCTTTACGAGTCCGGCCGCGTTGCCGCTGGCGCCCGAGGCCGCGCAGGTCGGCCGCGAGATCCGCGTGGTTGGCAACGATGCCGGCGAGCAGCTGTCGATCCTCTCAGGAACGCTCGCGCGCCTGGATCGCGAAGCGCCCGAATATGGTGCCGGCCGCTACAACGATTTCAATACGTTCTATATCCAGGCGGCCTCGAGCACATCGGGCGGCTCGTCAGGCTCGCCGGTGGTGGACGTGCAGGGCCGGGTCGTGGCGCTCAACGCCGGCGGCGCCACGGGCTCAGCCACGAGTTTCTACCTGCCACTCGGCCGCGTGCAGCGGGCCTTGCGGCTGATACAGCAAGGGCAACCGGTCACGCGCGGCACCATTGCAACGGAATTCCACTACCGCCCCTACGATGAACTGCGGCGGCTCGGCTTGCGCACCGAAACCGAAGCCGCGGCGCGCACGGCGCAGCCCGCCAATACCGGCATGCTGGTAATCGAGCGTGTGCAGCCCGGATCGGCCAGCGACAAGTTGCTGGCGCCGGGCGACGTGCTGGTGAAGCTCAATGGCGTGCTGGTCACCGGATTCGAGCCGCTCGAAGCGGTCCTGGACGATGCGGTCGGCCAGCGCGTGCAGCTCGAGCTCGAGCGCGGCGGACAGCCCTTTGCGGTCCAGCTCACGGTGGAAGATCTGCACGCCATCACGCCGGCAAGCTTTCTGGAATTCGGCGACGCCGTCGTGCATACACTTTCCTACCAGGAGGCCCGCCATTTTCACCTGCCGATCCGCGGCGTGTTCGTGGCTGCATCGGGCTACAGCCTGGACGCGGCGGGCGTGCCGCGCGGCGCTGTTATCACCGAACTCAATTCCAAGCCGGTCGCTACGCTGGCCGATTTCGAGGCCGGCATTGCCAAGTTGGGCGATGGCGCGCGCTTCGCGGTGCGCTACGTGACGCTCGATGATCCGAATCGCGCCGAGCTGCGTTCGGCGCACCTGGATCGGCGTTGGTTTCCGGCACGCCACTGCGCGCGCAATGATGCCAGCGGTTACTGGGACTGCGCCGACCTGCCGGTTCCGGCCGCCGCGGCGGTGCCGGCCGGGGGCGAGGTGGCGCAGCTGGCGGTGGCCGGCGATCCGGCGGTGCGCCTGCTGGCACCCTCGCTGGTGGGGCTGACCTTCGACATGCCCTATCCGATATCGGGCGTGAACGAACGCAACTATCACGGCACCGGGCTGATCGTCGACGCCGGGCGCGGGCTCGTGATCACGGATCGCAACACGGTGCCGGTGTCGATCGGCGACGTGCGCCTGACGTTTGCGGGAACGCTGGAAATTCCCGGCAAGGTTGTCTACATCCATCCGCTGCATAATCTCGCGGTGGTGCAGTACGACCCGGTGCTGGTCCGGGGAGCGCGGCTGCGGGCCGCGCCGCTGGCAACGCAGCCGCTGCAGGCAGGCGAGGGCGTCGAGGTCGTCGGACTCGACGGCAGCGGTGAGCTCAAGTCCCGCGCCACCTCGATCGCCGAGATTGATCCGCTGACGCTGCCGCTGTCGCGGACGGTGGCATTCCGTGACAGCAACATCGAAGTAGCCACACTGGTCAATCCGCCCGATGAAGTGGTCGGCGTGCTGGCGGACCGCAGCGGCAAGGTGCGCGGCCTGTGGGCCAGCTTCGCCGCCGACAACGGGCGCGAGCTCGTGCAGCAGAGCCGCGGCGTCGGCGCCGACCTGATCGCCGAAACGCTCGACCTGGCGCGTCGTGCCGCGCCACTCCATTCACTCGAGGCCGAGTTTGTCACGCAGACGCTGGCTGCGGCCCATGGCCTTGGACTGAGCGATGAGTGGATGTCGCGCATCGAGAAGAGCAACCCGGCCAAACGCCAGGTATTGAGCATCACGCGGCTGGTGGGAGGGTCGAGTGCGGCGCAGCTGCTGCAGCCCGGCGACATCCTGCTGGCCGTCGACGGCCAGCCGGTCACCGAATTCCGCGATGTTGAGCGTGCGGTAGCCGCGCGCGAGGTCGTGCAGGTGACGGTATGGCGCACCGACGGCGAACACACGCTGGCGGTGAAGACCACCGCCTTGAGCGGCATCGACCTTGATCGGGCCGTACTCTGGGCGGGAGCGACACTGCAAGCAAGTCATCGGGCCCTCAGCGCGCAGCGCGGCATAGAGCCGAGCGGCGTGTACGTGGCCTATTTCGCCTATGGATCGCCTGCCAGCCGCTTCGGCCTGGTTCCGGGCCGGCGCATTGTCGAGGTCGATGGCCAGCCGACGCCGGATCTCGACAGTTTCCTGAAACTGGTCATCGGGCGTGCCGACCGCGCTTCGCTCCGC
>JAYTXT010000108.1:0-13324 GCA_043742765.1 Gammaproteobacteria bacterium
GTGCCGGACCCGCAGCCGTCGATGGTCGATGCGCTGACCCGCATACACCGTTATCTGCAGGACAATATCACCAACCGCACTTTCTCCGGCTATACCGACGCGCTCACGGCGCTCAAGCTCCGCGAGGCGAGCTGCAATGGCAAGAGCCGGCTGTTCCTGGCGTTCGCCCGCAAGCTGAATATCCCCGCGCGCCTCGTCGGCGGGCTGATCATGCAGCAGGGCAGCAAGCGTGTGACCCACCAATGGGTAGAAGTCTACGTCAACGGTCAGTGGGTGCCGTTCGACACGATCAACGACTATTTTGCCGAGATCCCTGCCAATTTCCTCGCGCTCTATTACGGCGACCTGGTGCTATTCAGGCACACGCCCAACATCAACTTCCAGTATTTCTTCAAGGTCACCAAGCGCCTGGTGCCACGGGCCGCCGCTGAATCGGCCTTGAGCGAGTCGGCGCTCAACGTCACCAACCTCTATGCGCTGTTCGAACGCGCGGGCATTTCGCAGAACCTGCTCAAGATCATCCTGATGATTCCGCTCGGCGCACTGGTAACAGTCGTGTTTCGCAATATCATCGGTCTGGAGACCTTCGGCACGTTCCTGCCGGTGCTGATCGCGGCAGCGGCGCGCGAGACCGGCCTGTGGTGGGGGCTCGCCGGGTTTGTCACGATCATAGTGCTCTCGGCCGTCATACGCCGCGGTCTCGACTGGTTGCAGTTGCTGCATTCGCCCAAAATGGCGATTGTTCTGACCACGGTCGTGATCGTGATGATGAGCATGACTATGGGCGGCATGAAGCTGGGCTACGTCGACCTCGCCCACATTACCCTGTTCCCAATCGCCATCCTGGCGATCACCGCCGAGCGCGTGGCGCTGATGGAATCCGAGCAGGGCGCGCTGAAGGTTGCGCGCACCACGCTGATGACGCTCGTCGTGATCTCCGCCTGCTACGCGGTGATGGACTCGCTGTTCATGCAATGCCTGATGCTGGCCTTCCCGGAGCTGCTGCTGGTGGTCATTGCGCTGAATCTATGGCTGGGCAAGTGGATCGGCATCCGTGTCAGCGAGTTCGTGCGCTTCCGGCGGCTTATCTTCGAGAATGCGCGATGAGCGCCTTCGGCAATTTCCTCTCGTGGCTGGAGCAGCGGCAGGCGCGCGCCGGTGAGGTGCTGGCAATGAACCGGCGCAACCTCCATTACATCTACCCGCGCAACGCCCGCAAGCACTTCCCGCTCGCTGACGACAAGCTGCTGGCCAAGGAGGTGCTGGCTCCGGCGGGCGTGCCGGTGCCGCAGACTTACCGCATATACAGTTCGTTCTACGAACTGCGCAATCTGCAGCAGGACCTGGCTCCGTACCACGAGTTCGTCATCAAGCCGGCCCAGGGCGGGGGCGGCAACGGCATCATTGTCATCGCCGGCCGCACCCCGGACGGACACAATTGGCTGGGTGTAGGCGGGCGCGTGTACACGCCGTTTGATTTGCAGCGGCACATATCTGACATCATCTTTGGCATCTATTCCTTCGATCTGAGCGACCGCGCCATCATCGAGAGCCGCGTCACGCAGCACGCGGACATGAATGTGCTCAGCCCGCTCGGGGTCGCCGACGTACGCATTATTCTCTGTGACGATCAGCCCGTGCTGACGATGACGCGCATTCCGACCCGGCGCTCTGACGGCAAGGCCAACCTGCATCAGGGCGCGCTTGGCGTTGCGATCGATCTGGACAGCGGGCGCACCACGCACGGCCTGTTCATGGGCGAGCCGGTCAGCGCCCATCCGGACACGGGCGTGGAGCTGATCGGGCGCCTCATTCCCTGTTGGAGCGAGATCCTTGCCGTCGCGATGCGCGCCGCCCGGGCGGTGCCGCTCAAGTACCTGGGCGTGGATATCGTGATTGCACAGCAGGGCCCGATGCTGCTCGAGATCAACGTGCGTCCCGGGCTGGAGATCCAGAACGTCAACCGCCGCGGCATGCTGCGCTCGCTCCAGCGGCTGGCGGCTAATGCAGGCCGTCATGGAAGCTGAGCAAGGCCGTTGGCTGAGGCTTTTCAGCCAGAGTTTTGTGCCGGTGGTGCTGGTCATCCTGGGCCTGTTTCTGTTGTTGCTCTACACCAGCTTTCGCGCGGAATTCGAAGCCGACCAGGTCACGACCATCGAGGTCATGCCGGCGACGGAATCCGACACCAGCAGCGACCCGGCGGTACCCGATGCCGGGGATACGTTGGAGCCGGCCATGACCGTCGCCGCGGATGCCGACCGGAGCCGTGCGGAGGCGGCACTCAGGCAGGGCAGGTGGAGCGAGGCCGAACAGCTTTTCCAGGCGATCAGCGAGCGTCAACCGGGGTCGCGAGCGCTCAATGATCTGGGCGTCGTCTTTCTGAAGAAGGGCGACCTGCCGCGCGCGCTGGAGTACTTCACCAAGGCGATCAATACCCAGCCGATAGATGCGAACGCGTACTTCAATCGCGCGCTGGTCTATTCCCGTAATGGGCGCTACCGCGAGGCGCTGGCCGATTATAGGACGGTGCTGGAGCTCATCCCCTATCACTTCGGGGCCCAGTATGAAATCGGCGCCACTCTGGCGCGACTCGGCGATCGGGCGGGGGCGGCGGTGGCCCTGGGCAAGGCCGCGCGGCTTGCCGGCGGCGAACGCAAGGCGCGTGCGCTGATTGCCCTGGGGTTTGCGCGCCGCAGTCTGAACGAACTGCAGGCGGCGGCTGGCGCCTTTGGAGCCGCGCTCGAACTGACGCCGGTCGCGCTGGAACCGCGCATGGGACTCGCATCGCTGGAACCGGACGACGAGAGCGGCCGGACGCGGGCGCTGGCCCGCTACCGGGAAGTGCTCGAGCTCAGGCCCGGCTATGCCCCGGCCTACCTGCGGATGGCGGCGATATTCAACGCCCAACACAAGCGGCGCGAGGCGGAGCAGGCCTATCGCCAGGCGATCCAGTTTGACCCCGACTACAAACACGCACACGATCAGCTGGGATTGTTCCTGCTGGCGGAAAAACGCCGGCCCGAGGCGCGCCTCGAGTTCGAATGGCTGCTGCAGCACAACCCGAAGGACACCGATGCGCACTTCAATCTCGGGCGTATTGCTTATGGCGAAAAGGACTACAAGGGTGCAATCGACGCCTACCGCGCCGTGTTGCGGGCGACTGACGGCAAGTATCCCGAGGCACTGCTCAATCTCGGGCTGGCCTACGCGGCGCAGAAGCAATACGCGACGGCGATTGCGAGCTATCAGGATGCGCTCAAGCTGCGGCGCAATTACCCGGAGGCCTGGTACAACATCGGTATCGCCTATCTTCGCCAAAAGCAGTACGACAGCGCCGCGAGCGCGTTTCGCAGCGCGGTGCGTCTCAAGGCGAACTACGAGCATGCCTGGTTCAATCTGGGCGTTGTCTATGGCGAGTCGGCCCGCGACCACGAAGCCATCGATGCCTATGCCAGGGCGCTCGCCATCCGGCCCAACTATTACCAGGCACAGCTGAACCTGGCAGTGCGCTATGCCAGGATCGGCAACCACAACGAGGCCGTTCGCCTGTACCGCGCGATCCTGTCCCAGGACGACACCTATGCAACGGCCTGGTTCAACCTGAGCACCGCCTATATCGCCACGGGGCAACCCGCCGAGGCGGTGGCGGCGCTGCGGCGGGTGCTGGCGCTGGACCCATCCGATGCCAGGGCGCTTGGCAATCTGGGCCGCGCCCTGCTGCTCGACCACCAGCCCGAAGAGGCCGTAAAGATCCTGGAAAGCGCAGTGATCAGCGATACAGGCAACGCGCGCCTGCGCCTGCAACTGGCACAGGCGTTGCGCCAGACCGGCCGCATCGCCGAGGCCCGCGAGGAACTGGCCAAGGCGAAACAACTGGATGCGCAGATTAGCGGCCTCGAGCAGGCCAGCAAATCTCCGGGCGACTCCGAATTACCAACCCCGACCCTCAGGAGATAAGCGATGTCACTACAGACCCGGCCACGGGCAATTTATCGGGCCTCGCGCGCTGCGATTGCCGTGACGATGACGTTCACGATCGACGCACTGGCGCTTCGCACCGCGGCTGCTGACGAAGCCCAGCCATCGACAGACGACGTTCAGCGCCTGGACTTGTCGATCGACGCCGGCTTCGGTTACGACAGCAACGCCTATCGCACGCATTTCGGCAGCTATACCGATTTTGCCCCGACTGTCGCGGTGCCGGTAACGCCCAAGGTGCAGTCCGGATCTTTTTTTCCGATCGACCTGAAGGCTAGCTATCTGTCGGGAACCGAGCCCGGCATGCACCTGGAAGCGAGCGGCCAGGCAAGCGGCAGGTTTTATTCCGCCTCGGCGCTGCGCAACGCCAATGAGTACGACTTCGGGGCCCGTCTCGGGCTCAACACCGTGTTCGCGCGTAAACGCGCACGCAGCAACGAACTCTACGCCGGGGTCCTTGCTGGTCATCACCAGAACATCTACGTGGACCGTGACAACGGTGATACCAAGGTGACGAGCGCGCAGGTCGACATCTCCAACCGGTACGTCTACAGCAATTTCGGCGCCGAAGTGCGCTTCAGCCGGGAGATTGGCGCCGTGCAGTACGGCCTGAATGCGGTCGTCGAAAAGCGCAACTACGACGATACGGTAGTGGTGGATCAATATGACCACACTTACGCCGAATTTGGCGGCGACATCAATTTCCGGGTGGCGCGCCCCAGCCAACTCAAGCTCTCCTATGCGCACACGCTGCGCGATTTCACTGAGCGCAGCGCACGGGACTTGAATGGCGTTTATGGGATCGCCAATGGGCTGCTGAAATATACCGAAGACAGCATCGAAGTGGCCTCGCGCAACATGCTGGGTCCAGACTGGGTAGGTACTGTGTACTACGACTACACCCGGCGCACCGACAATTTCCTGGGATACGCCGACTACAAGGCAAACGAATTCGGTGGGCGGCTCATCTACGCGCACGGCGAACACGCGCGCACGCATCTGGTGGTCTCTCGCCAACAGCGTAACTACGCCCATGCCTTCGCCTATAACCAGCCAACGCAACCACGCCTGGCCCTGGATCGCAACAAGGCGGCCCTGAAGACCGAGTACACGGGCCGCCGCGGCGAGTCGGTGTGGGTCGCGCTCGAGTATGCTTCCTGGAATACCAACGACCTGCGCTATGACTATGACCGCGGCCAGCTTACGGTCGGAGCAAAGTGGGAGTATTGATGCGGGCCGGCTGCCGCGCCGGGCGGTTTCGCCCCGGTCCGGCCAGCCGGCGGTCCTCGAGAGCGCTGGGACGACCGAGCAATTCTAATAAGTCTCCATTAATTGGTAGGTTATAATTTACCCTGCAGGCGCGTAGCTCAGTGGTAGAGCATCACCTTGACATGGTGGTGGTCGCTGGTTCGATCCCAGTCGCGCCTACCATTTCCTCTTAGGGAGACTCCGTGCCCGTTATCACGCTGCCCGACGGCGCCCTACGCAGTTTCGACCACGCAGTTACCGTGGCCGAGGTTGCCGCGAGCATTGGCCCGGGCCTGGCGCGCGCAGCGCTCGGCGGTAAGGTCAACGGCAAACTCGTCGATACCAGCTTCCGCATTGAAGGCGATGCCACTCTGGCAATCGTGACAGACCGTGACCCGGAGGGGCTCGAGATCATCCGCCACTCCACGGCGCACTTGCTGGCGCAGGCGGTGAAGCAGCTGTTTCCGGAAGCGCAGGTCACGATCGGCCCGGTGATCGACGATGGTTTCTTCTATGACTTTTCCTGCAAGACGCCGTTTACGACGGAAGATCTCGCGAAGATCGAGGCGCGCATGGTCGAGCTCGCCAAGGCCGACCAGCCCGTGTCACGGCGCGAGATGACGCGCGATGCCGCGGTGGAATATTTTAAGGGTATCGGTGAACACTACAAAGCCGAGATTATTTCCAGCATTCCCTCGATTGAAGCGATCAGCCTGTACGGGCAGGGCGACTGGGTTGACCTGTGTCGCGGCCCGCACGTGCCCTCAACCGGCAAGCTCAAGGCCTTCAAGCTGATGAAACTCGCCGGCGCCTATTGGCGCGGCGATTCGCGCAACGAGATGCTGCAGCGGATCTATGGCACCGCGTGGCCGGACCAGAAGCAGCTTGATGCGTATCTGCACCGCCTGGAAGAGGCAGAGAAACGGGACCATCGGCGTATAAGCCGCGAGCTCGACCTGTTCCACATGCAGGAAGAGGCCCCCGGCGCGGTGTTCTGGCACCCCAAGGGCTGGCGCATTTTCCAGCGGTTGATCGCCTACATGCGCGAGAAGCAGGATGCCGCGGGCTTCCAGGAAGTAAACGGACCTGAGCTCATGGACCGGAGCCTGTGGGTGGCGTCGGGTCACTGGGAGCAGTTCGGCGAGAACATGTATACGACGCAGACTCCCGACGAGCGCGTCTACGCCATCAAGCCGATGAACTGCCCCGGTCACGTGCAGATCTTCAAGCAGGGAATCCGCAGCTACCGCGACCTGCCGGTCCGCTTCGCCGAGTTCGGCAAGGTGCACCGCTACGAGCCCTCGGGCGCGCTGCACGGCCTGATGCGGGTGCGCGCCCTCACGCAGGATGACGCGCACATCTTCATTGCGCCCGAACAGATCACTGCGGAATCCGTCGCCGTCACCCAGCTGATCCTCGGCATCTATCACGATTTTGGTTTTGATGATGTGCGCATCAAGTTCTCGGACCGGCCCCCGAAGCGTGTGGGTGAGGACGCGGTATGGGACCAGGCGGAATCGGCCCTCAAGCAGGCCGCCGATGCCGCGGGCATCCAGTACACGCTGAATCCGGGCGAGGGCGCGTTTTACGGCCCCAAGCTTGAGTTCGTGCTCCGCGATGCGATCGGGCGCGACTGGCAATGCGGCACGCTGCAGGTGGACCTGAACATGCCCCGGCGCCTGGGCGCCCACTACATCGACGAGCACAGCCAGAAGCAGACGCCGGTCATGCTGCACCGGGCGATTTTTGGGTCGCTCGAGCGATTTTTTGGCATTTTGCTCGAACACCACGCCGGCAAGCTCCCGGCCTGGCTGTCCCCGGTGCATGCCGTGGCACTGAGCATTACCGACCGCCAGCACGAATACATCGTCAATGTTGCAGATTTGTTGAAAAAACAAGGGCTTCTGGTCGATACCGACTTGCGCAACGAAAAGGTCGGCTTTAAGATTCGCGAACACACGCTGCAACGCGTTCCTTACCTGTTGGTCGCAGGCGATAAGGAAGTCGCGGCGAACTTGATATCTGTGCGCTCCCGCAGCGGAAAAGACCTGGGCACCATGAGCCCGCAAGCGTTCGCTGAACGGTTGCGGCAGGAGCTCGAAAGCCGCGGGCGCCACACTTTGGAGGATTGACGTATAGCCACTGCAACGAAGCGCATCCGCCGTAATGAAGAGATCACCTCGCCATCGGTGCGGGTGATCGCAGCGGATGGGGCCCAAGCGGGAGTGATGACCAGGTTTGACGCGCTACAGCTAGCGCTCGCCGCCCAGCTTGATCTCGTTGAAGTCTCGCCCACGGCGGAACCGCCAGTGGTGCGGGTGATGGACTTCGGCAAGTTCCTCTTCGAGCAGAACAAGAAGGCCCACTCTGCCAAGCGCAAGCAGAAGCAGCAGCAGGTCAAGGAAGTGAAGTTTCGTCCCGGGACGGAAGAGGCGGATTACCAGGTCAAGCTGCGTAATCTGACCCGCTTCCTGTCCGAGGGTGATAAGGCCAAGGTAACCCTGAGGTTCCGAGGCCGTGAGATGGTGCACCAGGATATCGGCCGCAAGTTGCTGGAACGGGTACAGACCGATCTGGCCGCAGCGGCCATTGTCGAGCAGTTTCCGATGATGGAAGGCCGGCAGATGGTCATGGTGTTTTCACCAAAAAAGAAGTGAGCGGTCGCGCGGCGCGCTTGTCGCCGTGCTGCAGCTCCGCAGGCAAGCGGGTGGCCACAAGCCGCCTTGCGAACCATAGCTATATAAGTGGAGAGTAGTTCATGCCTAAGTTGAAAACCAACAAGGCGGCGTCCAAGCGTTTTCGCAAGACGGCAAATGGCTTTAAGGGCTATGCGTCGGGTCGTCGCCATAATCTCGGTCACAAGGACTCCAAGCGCAAGCGTCATGCGCGCTCCGGAGGCAGCAGTCTGATCGATAAGAGCGACGTCGCTCGCATCACGCAACTGTTGCCCAATCATTAACCCGGAAATTTAAAGGAGTCGAAACATGGCACGAGTCAAACGTGGCGTGACGGCCGGGCGCCGTCACAAGAAAGTCCTGGCCAAAGCCAAGGGCTATTACAACGCGCGGCGCAAGATCTATCGCACCGCCAAACAGGCCGTCATCAAGGCCGGGCAATACGCCTACCGCGACCGGCGCGCCAAGAAGCGCGACTTCCGGGCACTGTGGATCGCGCGCATCAACGCCGCGGCCCGCATCCACGAGCTGTCATACAGCCGCCTGATCGCGGGTTTGCGCCTCGCGGGTATCGAGATTGATCGCAAGCTCCTCGCGGACCTGGCGATCCACGACGAAAACGCCTTCGGCGTGATTGCCTCGCAGGCCAAGGCAGCACTGGCGGCCTAGACGCCGGTGGCCGACCTGTCTGCACTGACTGCGCAAGCGCTGCTGCAGATTGGCGCCAGCGACAGCTTGGCTGTGCTCGATGAACTGCGGGTTCATTGGCTCGGCAAGAAGGGCGTGCTCACCGAACAGCTCAAGTCGCTCGGCAGGCTCAGTGCTGCCGAGCGGCCGGCTGCGGGCGCGCGTATCAATACGGCGAAGGTCGAGCTGCACTCGGCCATCGACGCGCGCCGCGCGACGCTCGAGCAGGCCGCGATTGCACAGGCCCTCACATCAGGCTGGATTGACGTTTCGCTCCCAGGGCGCGGTGAAACCACCGGCGGCGTGCACCCGATCACGCGAGTGCGCCTGCGCATCGAGGAGCTGTTCCGCAATGGCGGTTATGAGGTGGCCGAAGGGCCGGAGGTGGAAGACGAGTTCCACAACTTCGAGGCGCTGAACATCCCGGCCGACCATCCGGCGCGGGCGATGCACGATACCTTCTATCTGGAGGACGGCCTGCTGCTGCGCACGCACACCTCGCCGGTGCAGATCCGCGCGCTGCTGAGCCGCAAGCCACCGCTGGCGCTGATCGCGCCCGGGCGCGTCTACCGCTGTGATTCGGACGTGAGCCACTCGCCGATGTTCCACCAGGTCGAGGGACTCCTGGTCGACACCGACGTCAGCTTCGCGAATCTCAAGGCCGTGCTGCACCAGTTCATGGAATCGCTGTTCGAGCGGCCGCTGGCGATGCGGCTGCGGCCCTCGTATTTCCCGTTCACCGAACCCTCGGCGGAAGTCGATATTTCCTGCGTGCTGTGCGACGGGCAGGGGTGCCGGGTGTGCAAGCAGACCGGCTGGCTCGAGGTCGCCGGCTGCGGCATGGTGCACCCGAACGTGTTCAAGGCCTGCGGCATCGACTCCGAGCGCTACACGGGTTTCGCCTTCGGCTTCGGCATCGAGCGCCTGGCGATGCTGCGCTATGGGGTGAACGACCTGCGGCTGTTCTACGACAACGACCTGCGCTTCCTCGCGCAGTTCGCCCGGGGTTAGTCGTGAAGCTGCCAATTTCATGGCTGCGCGCCTGGGTCGACGTGCCCTGGAGCGATCGCGAACTGGCCGACCGCCTGACGATGCTCGGCTTCGAAGTGGAATCGCTCAGCTCCGTCGCGCCGCCGTTCAGTGGTGTCGTGGTCGCCGAAATCCGCAGTGCGGAATCCCATCCGCAGGCCGACAAGCTGAGTGTGTGCCAGGTGTCGGTGGGTGGTCCCGAGTTGCAGATCGTCTGCGGCGCCGCCAACGCGCGCGCCGGATTGCGCACCGCGCTAGCCATCGTGGGCGCGCAGTTGCCGGGCAATCTGCATATCAAAGCCGCGAAACTGCGCGGCGTGGAATCGCAGGGCATGCTGTGCTCGGCGCGCGAGCTGGGCCTTGCCGAAGCGGGCGAGGGCATCATCGAACTGGCCGCCGATGCGCCCGTAGGCACGGCATTGCGTGAGTACCTGCGGCTCGATGAATCGCTGCTCGAGATCGCCGTGACGCCCAACCGTGGCGATGCCATGTCGGTACTCGGCATCGCACGTGAGCTGGCTGCCGCCAGTGGCGTGGCCCTGCGCAGCGCGCCCGACCCGGCAGTGCCCGCGGCCGCCGCGGCCAGCACCGAGCGTTTCCCGGTGCAACTGACGAGCGGCGCCGGCTGCGCGCGGCTGGCGAGCCGCGTCATCCGCGGCGTTGACAACCGCCGCTCCGTGCCGCGGTGGCTCCGCGAGCGGCTCGAGCGCTCTGGCCTCCGCTCCATCAGCCCGGTGGTCGATGTCACGAACTACGTGCTGCTGGAGCTCGGCCAGCCGATGCACGCCTACGATCTGTCCCGGCTCAAGTCCGGCCTGCACGCACGCCGCGCCGCCCCGGGCGAGAAAGTGAAGCTCCTCGAAGGGAGCGAGGTGACGCTTGCGGCCGATGTGCTGGTCATCGCAGACGGCAGTGGCCCGATCGGCATGGCCGGCATCATGGGATCCGCTGGCAGTGCGATTTCCGATGAGACTACGGACCTGCTGCTCGAGGCCGCGTGGTTTGATCCGCGGGTGGTGGCGGGGCGCGCTCGTCGCCACGGCCTGCTTACCGACGCCAGCCAGCGTTTCGAGCGCGGCGTCGATCCGGCCTTGCAGGAGCGGGCGATCGAGCGCGCGACAGCGCTGATCTGCGCGATTGCCGGCGGCAAGGCCGGTCCCCCGAGTCTCGAGGAGTTGCGCGCCGAGGTGCCGGTGCGAGCGGCCGTGGAGCTGCGCGCCGCGCAGATCACCCGCTTGCTTGGCACTGCCATCCCCGAGGTGGAAGTCACGGAGCGCCTGCGTGCGCTCGGCATGAACGTGGAGAGCGCAGGGCCCGGCCGCTGGCGGATCACGCCGCCGTCCTGGCGCTTCGATATCGCCATCGAAGTCGATCTGATCGAGGAGCTGGCACGCTGTGGCGGGTTCGACGCGATTCCAGAAGCCGCCCCCAAGGGCGCCCGGATCATTGCCGGAAGCAGCGAAGCGCGCAGCAGCGAAACGAGCGTGTTGCAGCTGCTCGCCGCGCGCGGCTACAGCGAAGCCGTAACTTTCGGGTTTACCGATCCCGAGCTGCAGCG
Organism: Gammaproteobacteria bacterium; assembly: GCA_043742765.1. Taxonomy (GTDB): domain Bacteria; phylum Pseudomonadota; class Gammaproteobacteria; order Steroidobacterales; family Steroidobacteraceae; genus FEN-1191. The sequence continues at coordinate 11,176 of JAYTXT010000108.1, forward strand.
CAAGATCTGCGGAGTCGTTGCGCCCGTCACACTGCGCAACCCCATCGCCAGCCATCTCGCGGTGATGCGCGCCTCGCTGTGGCCCGGTCTCCTGACAGCGGCGCGGGAGAACCTGCGGCGCCAGCTCGAAAGGGTGCGGCTGTTTGAGATTGCGACGCAATTTCACCGCGGCGACAACGGGCGCGTGCGCGAGCAGCGGATGATCGCCGGCATCGTGGCCGGGAGCCGCCTGCCGGAGCAGTGGGGCAGCGCGCGTGAGCCGGGCGACTTCCATGACCTCAAGGGCGACCTCGCGGCGCTTCAGGCGCTGACCGGCCGGTCGGCCGAGTATCAATTCAATCCCGGGGCGACGCTGCCTTGCCTGCATCCCGGACGCTCCGCGCAGATCGTGCTTGATGGCAGCGTGATCGGGCAACTGGGTGAACTGCATCCGGCACTGGTGCAGGATCTTGATTTTACATATGCGCCGCTCCTGTTCGAGCTGGACTACCTGGCGGCGACCAGCAACGCCGAGGTGCGCTTTGCGCCCGTATCGAGTTTCCCACAGATCCGCCGCGACATTTCTTTTACGGTGGCGGCTGATGAGACTTTTGGACGCATTGCGGAACGTGTTAGTGTTGCCGCCTCAACCCGGCTGCGTGAACTAAGAATTTTCGACATCTACCAGGGGAAGGGTGTAGAAAAAGGTCGAAAAAGCGTCGCTTTGGGGTTGATTTTGCAGGATTTATCTCGCACTCTTACAGATGCAGACGCCGATGAGGTTGTCGCCGCAGTGTGCGCGGATTTGCGCTCGAGCTTGGACGCAAGAATAAGAGAATAGGACGATGGCTCTCACCAAAGCAGAAATGGCCGAAGCGCTCTTCAACCAGCTCGGTCTGAACAAGCGTGAGGCGCGCGAACTCGTCGATCTGTTCTTCGAGGAAGTGCGCGGCGCGCTCGCCACCGGCGAACAGGTTAAGCTCTCGGGCTTCGGCAATTTCGACCTGCGCGACAAGAATCAGCGCCCGGGCCGCAATCCGAAAACCGGCGAAGAGATTCCCATCAGCGCGCGACGCGTTGTCACTTTCCGGCCAGGGCAGAAGCTCAAGGCACGGGTCGAGGCCTATGCTGGAAGCAAAGAACAATAACGAACTGCCGGCGATCCCCGGCAAGCGTTATTTCACGATCGGCGAAGTCAGCGAGCTGTGCGGCGTGAAGCCGCACGTGCTGCGCTACTGGGAGCAGGAATTTCCGCAGCTCAAGCCGGTCAAGCGCCGCGGCAATCGGCGCTACTACCAGCGGCAGGACGTGATCATCATCCGCCAGATCCGCAGCCTTCTCTACGAACAGGGCTTTACGATCGGCGGCGCGCGCAACAAGCTCGGCGGCGATGAAGCGCGCACCGATATCAGCCAAAGCCAGCAGATCGTGCGCCAGGTGCGCCTCGAACTCGAAGAAGTGCTGCGGATCCTGCGCCGCTGACCTATCATCCACGGTTACGGTCGGGGCGTGGCGCAGCCTGGTAGCGCACTTGCATGGGGTGCAAGGGGTCGGAGGTTCAAATCCTCTCGCCCCGACCAATTGGTTCTGGTGGATAAAATCGACAAAGCCACATGCTGACCGGCAGCTAACCTGGCGGCGTACCCCTGCCCGGGGCTCCCGCTGAATCCAATTCAAGCCCGTGTGCGATTAGTACGGTGTACCTGCCCGGGCAGGTGCAGTGGGCACCGCTCGTGCCGTGTGCAAGGACGTGCGGGGCTCGCCATCCCCACAATGTCAATGTCGAGGAGTAATAGATGAACATCCATAAGTTGGTGACGGCAACGGCCGCAGTGCTGCTGCTTTCCCAGTTGGCCCAAGCCGGATTCATGAAGTCGACCAAGGACATCGTTCATACGGCGGTCGATGCCGGCTCGTTCAAGACACTGGTCATCGCGCTGCAGGCCGATCTCGACGCGCTGCTCAAGGACAAGAAAGCGCTCACCGAGGTGCTGACTTATCACGTCGTGGCCGGCAAAGTGAAGGCCGCCGATGTGGTCAAGCTCACGTCGGCGAAGACGATCGAGGGATCGTCCGTCAGGATTGCGGTGACTGACGGCAAGGTCTCGGTCGACGATTCGCTCGTCACCGCCACGGATATCGCCACGTCGAACGGCGTGATCCACGTCAT
>JAYTXT010000109.1:0-2619 GCA_043742765.1 Gammaproteobacteria bacterium
GCTTTCCAGCTTGCCGTGCGGTTCAGGGTGTCCGATTCGAGATTGAACGTGAACCCGCCGGAGGAGTTCTGCTCATCGCTGATGGCCTGGCGCGCATCGGTCCTGGGCAGGTAGGTGCCGACATTGATTTCGTCACCGTGACCGTCAACCTGCATGCTCAGTTCCACCAGGTAGCTCGTCGTGGGAATGAGGTCGGCCAGAGGGTAATCGAGGGCAAACAACTTGTAGGAGGCCAGACCCATAGGCAGCAGCACCATGAGCGCGAGCACGGCCAGGTAGGTGACGCGCCGAGAGCCGACGGTGCGGGGGGCTGTCATCGAGTGACCGGGCCATGGCCTGTGTGCCGCAGCTCCTTTCCGATCACCGGCAAGTTATCGGCGCGTGCCGAGATAATCACGTTATGCGACCTCATCCTCATTCACCGGGGCGAACGTTATCGCGCCCGGTCAGGCGCCGACCGGCGCAATTGAGCAGGCAGAATAGCCGCCGGCATTCGGCAGCCTGTGTGACGCGAGTCAGCTTATGGAAAATACCCTCACTCGAGCGACCTGTAGGCCGATGGCGACGCTTGTGTGAGTGGTGGGCCGGCAGCCTTCCGGTTTAGCCTGATTCAACCCTATACGGGGTACAGCCGCCCGGCCCGAGCCCGCTCTCCATCGGCTTAAGTGGCTGATCTCATTAAGTTCTCAGCCCTTCCGCGCGGTCTGCGGCACCAGGGGCCCGCCGCCCAGTTCCAGCTCCAGCGCCCGCAGCCCCTCGATCTGGTCGCGCACGGCGGCTGCCTGTTCGAATTCCAGGTTGCGCGCGTGGCGGTACATGAGTTCCTCGAGCCGGTGGATCTCCCTGGCGGCCTCGGCGAGGTTTCGGGGCACGGCTACGGGAACCGCGCGGCCCGTGCCCTTGCCGCTCCGGCTGCCGCCCGGCGCCTGCGGCGCAGCCCGCGCGCCTTCCATGACATCGGTCACGGGCTTCACGATGCTGAGCGGCGTGATGCCGTGCTCGATGTTGTATTCCGCCTGCCGCTCGCGGCGGCGGCGCGTCTCGTCCATCGCCTTTTGCATCGAGGCGGTAACGCGGTCCGCATAGAGAATGACGCGGCCATGAAGATTGCGCGCCGCCCGGCCCATGGTCTGGATGAGCGAGCCCGCCGAGCGCAGGAACCCCTCCTTGTCGGCATCGAGTATCGCCACCAGCGCGACTTCGGGCATGTCGAGTCCCTCGCGCAGCAGGTTGATGCCGACCAGCACGTCGAACTTGCCGAGACGCAGGTCACGGATGATCTCGACGCGCTCGACGGTCTCGATGTCGGCGTGCAGATAACGCACGCGGATCTTGTGCTCGGCAAGGTACTCGGTGAGGTCTTCGGCCATGCGCTTGGTGAGCGTCGTGATCAGCACGCGTTCATCACGCTCGACGCAGCGATAGATTTCGGCCAGCACATCGTCGATCTGCGAAGTTGCCGGCCGCACTTCCACTACCGGATCGAGCAGCCCGGTGGGCCGCACTACCTGTTCGACGAGCTGCCCCATGTGCGCGTATTCATAGGGGCCCGGCGTCGCGGAAACAAAGATCATCTGCGGCGCGAGCCGCTCCCATTCTTCGAATTTCAGCGGCCGGTTATCGAGCGCCGAGGGTAATCGGAAACCATATTCAACCAGTGTTTCCTTTCTGGAGCGATCGCCCTTGTACATCGCGCCGAGCTGCGGGATCGATTGGTGGCTCTCGTCGACCACCAGCAGCGCGTTGGGAGGCAGGTAATCATAAAGGCACGGTGGCGGTTCGCCGGTTTCGCGCCCCGACAGATACCGGGAATAGTTCTCGATGCCCGGGCAGTACCCCACCTCGCGGATCATCTCAAGATCAAACTGCGTGCGCTGCTCGAGCCGCTGCGCCTCGACCAGCTTGCTGTTGTCATAGAGCACTTTCAGCCGCTCGCGCATTTCGTCGCGGATCAGATCGAGTGCGTTCACCAGCCGGTCGCGCGGCGTGACGTAATGAGTGCCCGGGTACACGGTAAAGCGCGGCACCCGCGTCAGCACCCTGCCGAGCAGCGGATCGAGCAGTGAGAGGCTTTCGATCGTGTCGTCGTTGAGTTCGACGCGCACCGCATCGCGCGCCGACTCGGCCGGGAAAATGTCGATGATGTCGCCGCGCACCCGGAAGGTTCCCGGTTGCAGGTCGATGTCGTTGCGCGTGTACTGCATCTCGGCGAGGCGCCGCAGAAGTTTACGCTGGTCAATCCGCTCGCCTCGTACCAGATGCAGCACCATGGCCAGATACGCCTGCGGGTCGCCCAGGCCATAGATGCACGAGACGGTGGCGACGATGATTGCGTCGCTCCGCTCCAGCAGCGCCTTGGTCGCCGAGAGCCGCATCTGCTCGATGTGCTCGTTGGTCGAGGCGTCCTTGGCGATGTAGGTGTCGCTCGAAGGCACGTAGGCTTCCGGCTGGTAGTAATCGTAGTAGGAGACGAAGTACTCGACCGCGTTGCGCGGGAAGTATTCGCGCAACTCGCCGTAGAGCTGCGCCGCCAGCGTCTTGTTATGCGCCAGCACCAAAGTGGGGCGCTGCACGTGGGCGATGACGTTGGCGATCGTGTAGGTCTTGCCCGAGCCCGTT
>JAYTXT010000110.1:0-17197 GCA_043742765.1 Gammaproteobacteria bacterium
AACTTGCCAAGGAAGCGGTACTGGATGCGATGCGCCAACTGCTCGCAAGCCGGGAGTTGAGTTTCGAAGACGAATCCTCGGTTGAGGAGGCGCTGTACCATTGGAAGGATGCGGTGTGCGGTTTCGCCGATTGCCTCATCGTCGCGCACAATCGGCGCTTGCGATGTCGAGCGACAGCAACCTTTGACAGCCGGGCGCTGCGAGTACCGGGGTTCGTAGCCGTCTAGCGACCTGAATACTGTGTCTGGCGCATCATGTCCGACCCGGTACAGGCTTGCGCATGGCATCGATGGCGGCGCGAGCTAGAAACCCAGAGCGCGTTTCGCCGGATCGCTTGGCGTGAACGTCGTCGGCACGCAAGATGCGCTGCGGCAATGTGATGTTGATGCGAGCGGCCTTGTCACCTAATTCGCTCAGATGGCAATGGGGTAACGCATAGTCAATTCCTCACTTTAGTCCCGCCTGGCGGCCGGCAGCCCGAATCCGGGATAGTTGAACGCCGTCGCGAGTCGGTCGCAATCCGCCTCCGTCACCCGGTTCGCGCGCATGACGGCGCGCCAACGTGCGTCTACTGTGGCCTGTATTCGGTCGATGACGCGGCCGGCGTCCACTTGGGAAAGCAGAAAACGTGCGCATTCAGAGAGCAAGTTCTCGCGGTTGGCGTGGCGGTTGTGACGGCCCGCTGCCATGGCAAGGTCGCGCCGCTCGAGGCTCGTCAGCGGGGTCGGCGTCAGGTCATACGCTGGAGCAAGTTCCCATTCTCGACCTGGGGCGATCAGGCCGTGGTTGCGTGGGTGATCGTCAGTGTTGGAGATGAGTGCGTTGAACACGATGCGATGGAAGAGCTCGAGCAGGTCAGCGGGCGGGCGGCGGCTGCGCCGGCGCAGCTCGTCGGCCAGCACAAGGTAGCTCCACTTGTCGCGATCCTCATAGGTGTCGCCGGCGTCCAGCACGGTCAGAGCACTCGCGAACCGGTGCCGGAAATAGCCGCCCGGCACCTTCACACGGTCGAAACGACGGACGAGTACCACGTCCCGGTCGCCGACCGCGACGACCCTGGCGTCCGACGCGCGCAGACCACATTCGCGGGCAAGCTCAAGCATCGAGGCCTCCACGCGCGCGTTGTTCCACCGGTCGGAGCGGTCGGGAAATTTTGCGATCCACTGGCCATCTTCATCTTCGACAACATTCTTAGGTCGCGTACCACCGAGCGAGGTGCCAGGGTGCACGAGCTCGGCCATTTGCGCGGGCAGCGGGGCATTGGCTTGCTCACCGGCATCGTCGCGCGCGACCGCGTCGGCGAATTCGAGCAAAGTCGTGAGGTGCACGACGCGGTTGAACGTCGCCGCGGGCGGCGGAGGTGCCTTGCCACGCCCGAAAGAAAGTGCGCCCACCCGGTCCTCGGGCGAGTGCAGCAGATAGTCGACCTCGCTCAAGTCCAGGCGACCGAGATGGCGCTCAATGATCCGCCGGCCCCAGGCGTCGGGGGAGGCGTCACGCAAGCAGCCGAAGATGCCGCGCAGCTTGACGGTTTCCGCACGGCCGGGCTTCAGTGGCAGCTCGAACGGCTCGAGCGGCACCGCATTGGGATGCTCGAGGTACCGCGGGCTGTAGACGAAGATGCCAAGGTCAACGCCCAAGCGGCTCTCTTGCTCGTAGTAGCCGGCCGTGAGCGTCTCGAGCGAACCGGGCAGCTGCAGGTAGACGTACGCGCGGTCTTTAGAAATCGGCATCGCGCGTCCTCTTGGGCGCATGAGCGCGCCGAGGCAGGCGCATGAGCTCGAGCTGCTTGCCGTCAAGATCGCGGTCTGGATCAAGGAAGGTGGCCAGCTCGCGCTCGAGGCCAAGCGCCCAAATGAGGGCGAGGTAGGCCCCGAGCCCGCTCATCAGGTTGCCGGCCTCCACGGCGCGCGCCGTGTCATAGGCAATGCCGGCTTTGGCGGCGAGTTGGCGGAGCGTGAGTCGGCGACGGACGCGCGCGAGCTTCACACGCTCCCCGATCACTCCGGCAGCACTCACAACCGCGGCTGGCGCGGTGGCATTGAACATCAGTGGACGTGGCATTCTGAAACCGTCCTTATCTATGATAAGATAGGCTATAGTATGCCATAGAGGAGGTCTGGAGTCCAAGGTTCAGACGACTGAAACCAATCTTATCGGCTGTAGGAGCGGCTGCTGGCCGAGATGCAGCGTGCACGCGAGCTGCTGTGCGAGGCGGTCAAGGAGTACGAACCGGCAGCGCAGATGCACGATCTGGTCTGGGCGATGAGGCAAGCGCCCGCCGCAGCGCCTGAGCCCATGATCGAGCGGCGAACCGGCGATGCCGTGGTGCGCCTGGTTCGGGCGGTGCCGCGGACGGAGCTCTAGCGTTCCGCAGTTAGGTCGTCTCCCGGAGTTGGAGAGTTTGGGGGCTCGGAATTTCTGCGCGATTGCAGCGGACTGGTCGCTGATCAGCAGTCCCGGGCGCTTCTATGCTTCGGCTGTAATCGCAACGAGCGTGCGTGTCTACGCTGATACCAACATCATCGTCTACGCGCAGGGTGCCGATGGAGAGCAGACCGTTGGGGTAGTACAGCGGCCATGCCGTTCGCAACAGTTACAAGCAAAGGCCAGACCAGCATTCCGCGGGAAGTTCGTGAGGCGGCCGGATTAAAGGCGGGCAACCGGATTCACTTCACCGTGCTGGTGGATGGCACCATCCTGGTACGCGTCAAAAACCAGATATGGCCGACCACCGCTCCGTCCGCGTCCTGCTTTGTGTTCATGAAGACCAACTGGTGGCGCTGCACGGCTTTGTCAAGAAGACACCACAGACTTCGCCCCGTGACCTTAATCTTGCGAGGCGGAGAATGAAGGAGGTCAGCAACAGATGAGTAGGAAACGCAGCCCCCATCTCGGTGGGACTCTCGATGATTTTCTACTGGAAGAGGGCAGCTTCGATGATCTGCAGACTGAAACGATCAAGGCAGTGGTCGTCTGGCAACTGACCAAAGCCATGAAGGTGCGCAAACTCTCGAAGGCTCGGATGGCAATACTGCTCAAGACCAGCCGGACGCAGGTGAGCCGGCTGCTCGATCCGACTCACGACATTACCCTGGCAACTCTGGCGCGGGTGGCGGCGCTGGTGGGTCGGAAAGTGCGCCTGGAGTTGGTATGAAGCAGCGGGAGTTTCTGCAGATACACGGCAATTTGCTGGCTGGCTACCGGCCGCGAATGTTGGCAGCCTGCACCTACGCGGCTATGACCCAGGTGACAAGATGGAAACCCCGTTCGCGATGTATGATGCGCTAACCTCGCTGGCGGTGCCGCCGGAGAAGGTGCGGGTCGTAGTCCAATCGATGGAGCACGATTTGGCCCTGTTCGCCACGCATTCGCAGTTCAGCGCCCTGGACCAGCAGTCCGCCGGGCGTTTTGACCTGCTGCGGGCCGAGTTCGCGGCCTCCCGCGAGCACATGAGCCATTTCGAGCGCCGTTTCGAGCAGATGGATAGGCGCTTCGAGCAGGTGGATAAGCGTTTTGAGCAGGTGGATAAGCGTTTTGAGCAGGTGGACGCGCGCTTTTCGGAACTGATGTCCTACATGACCGAGCGCTTCAATCTTGCGGATGCTCGCTCGGTCACGATGCAGCAACAAATCGAGCAACGGCTCACCATTCGTCTCGGCGCCTTCATGGGCATCGCGGTTGCGACCGTGGCTACCCTGGTGACACTGCTCCGCGGGTAGCCTGTGCCACGCCGACGACCAGATCGATCCACATCGCCAGCAGTATCAGCCAGCTGATTGAATAGGCGCGAACCCGCCAGCGCAGCTTGTTGGGGCCGAGGTGAATCGCGGCGTGCGCGATCCGTGCGAGCACATAGCCCCAGGCAAGCGAGAGCATCAGGGTGCCGGTTTGCTGCGTGAGCATCGTGGCGAGGCACACGGCGTAGAACAGCGTCGGCGCTTCGAACAGATTGCTGAAGTGTCGTGCGGCCTTGGCCGCGCTCTCGGGCTCGGGCACGCCCTGATCCCGATAGATCCTGAAATAGCCAGTGTTGATGAGGCCCTCGCTTACGGCGAGCACGCGGCGGCGATAGAGTATGACCATGACTGTCGCCGTCAGGAGCACCAGGGCGAACATCGGGTACACCAGGCTGAATTGAGTGGCGGTCATGGCGGCCTCCGGGTGGTCGAGGCGCGAATACTGAGGTTATTGCGCGAAGACGGCAAATTAGGCTGGCGAGGTTGCTGGGACGAGGCATTACCCTGGTTACATGAAGGTGGCTGAAATGCTGCGGCAACTCTATGCTGATGGTTGGTTTCAGGTGGCTACCCGTGGCAGTCATCGCCAGTTCAGGCACGCCAATAAGCTCGGGCGTGTCACGGTCCCCGGAAAGCCCAGTGACGATTTGGCACCGGGCACGCGAAACAGTATTCTGAAGCAGTCAGGCTTGAAGAGATTGGGGTAAATCCAATGCGCTACGCCATCGTCATTGAAAACGCGGGAGCCAATTATTCTGCGTATGTGCCGGATCTCCCGGGCTGTGTTGCCACCGGTGCAACCGTCGCCGAAACGGAACAGCAGATCCGCGAAGCGATCGAATTCCACATCGAGGGAATGCGTGCCGACGGCTCACCGGTTCCGCCGCCCTCGAGCCGCGTCGAATACGTGGAGGTCGCGGCATAGGGCGCTGGTATTGCACCGCGTTTGGTTCCAGCGCGCAGACCCCGCAATTGGACGTCGTACGGGATTGCGACCCGCCCTGACGTTTGTCCGTGAACACTGCAATGTTGGCATGCTGCCAGGCGGTGGCTGAGTTGATCGCCTTCCGGGATGGGCTCCGGCGAAATATGGGCAGAGGCCACGGCCTGCCCCGGCAGTGCGTCTGCAGCTGTTCGCCTTGAGTTTGACATGTGAGCCACATGCAAATATCATTTGAACATGTCTAAGATGATTCAACTGCGCCATGTCCCTGACGAGCTCCATCGCCAATTGAAAGCCCGGGCCGCGCTGTCCGGGCTTCCTCTTTCAGATTACCTGATTCGGGAGGTCAAGAAGATCGCCGAACAACCTACCCCGGAGGAAATGCAGGCTCGGCTGCGCACGAGGGAAGGATACCGCGGCAAGACCTCACCGGCTGATTTGGTGCGTCAGGAGCGCGACAGCCGTTGATCGTGCTGGACGCCTCGGCAGTCCTTGAGCTGCTCCTGCAAACCGAGCGTGCCGAGGCCATTGCCAGCGTCGCCTTTGCGCCGACTCAGCGGTTGCACGCACCACATCTGTTGGATGTGGAAATTGCGCAGGTTTTACGGCGTCTCGTGCAGCACAAGAGTCTTGCGCCGGCAAGGGCGATTACCGCCTTGGACGACTACTCTCATCTCTCGATAGAGCGGCACGTGCACACCCCATTATTGCCTCGTGTCTTTGAGCTCCGCGACTCGATGACCGCCTACGACGGTGTGTATGTTGCCCTCGCCGAGGCGCTGGATGCCCCAGTGCTGACCTGTGATGCCCGTCTGGCACGGTCCCACGGGCATCGAGTGCCCATCACGCTCATTTAGTGCAGTCCATCGCACTGCCCGCGACCTCAATCTCGTGCGGCGGCAAAACCTGCGGGCAGGATTGCCAGGGCGGGGTGGTAGCCTGGCGCTAACATTTGCGAAGGACGCAGCTGCGCAGCGACAATGCGCCGTGCCCACCGACTACATGAAGCTGTTCGTCTTGCTGAATGCCAGCAGTACTCGTTATGTACTGATTGGCGGTCTGGCCGCTGTCATGCATGGCGTAGATCGGACGACCTCCGACGTCGATGTAGTCATTGACCTGGCTCCAGAAACGGCACGCGCGCTGGTTACGGCGCTGACCGAAGCGGGGTACCGCCCGATTGCCCCGGTCGATCCAACACAGTTTGCGGACCAGGCCGTCCGGCAGTCGTGGCAGGATCAGCACAACATGCAGGTGTTCAGTTTATGGGACAGCGAGAACCGCCGCCCGACGGTCGACATTCTGCTGCACTCACCTGTCGACTTCGATTCATTGTGGCGCGACGCGGTGGCGATGACGTTTCACGGCGTCACGGTCAAGGTTGCTTCGCTCGAACATCTGATTCAGACCAAGCAGCAGGCGGATCGGCCGCAGGATCGCGCCGATATTGACAGGCTCGGTGCCATCCTGAAATCGAGTACCTCGCGGTGACGGACCACAAAGTCAACGAACCGCCCAGGGGTTGGGGCACGTACGAAGAGGCCAGAGCTCTCGCGAATTGGTCGTTCTTGCAGAAGACCCCTGAACAGCGGCTGGATTGGTTGATCGGGGTTCTGGAGATCGCCTATGCGAGCGGTGCCATCAAGCCTCGTCGACCGGAATCCTAGCCGCCAGCAGATGCCCATCGCGCGATCAGCGTGCGGCAATGCAGTTCAACCCTCCACCGTCCTCACCGTCCACAGATCCCGCGCCAGCTGCGGAGTCGTGAGGTAGGCATAGGGCATGTGGAAGAACCCCTGCTCGCCCCATTTCACCGACCAGGAATTCATGACGATGAACGTGGCCTCACTGTCGTCGTAGCCGACCGCGAGCACCGCATGGCCACCGATCATGCGTTCACCGGCCCTTGGCATCGGCATCTGCCCGCTGCGGGCGACAGTCGGGGATTCGAAGCTCTCGTACACCGAGAACCCGAACACGAAGGGGTAGCCGCTCGCCAGGCAGCCTTTCATCTGCCAGGCGTCCTGCACCAGTCGCTGGTAGCTGAGCGCCTGGTGGCGCAGGGCCTCTCGGTAAGCAGCGGCCGGTGGCTTCGCTGCAAAGTGGTCGGGTTCGTAGGGCCAGCTGTGCTCGGCGCAGACACCTTGTTTGGCGAGGGTCTTGATGCCATCGCGCAGCATGGCGCCGGCGTCAGTGTCGACGGTGCCTTCGATGGCGCGTTCGTTGTAGTAGATAAACAGTCGCGAGGGCACGAAGCTTTTCGGGCCACGCTGCTTGAGCAGGTCGAAGCGGTAGGCGTTGCCGATGGCGTTCGCCGTGCAACTGCCGAGCGCGCCCTGGTCGAACACCGGCGGGCAGCGCTTGCGCAGGTCGACCTGCGGTGGAAGCCGGGCAAGGACGGGCGATGGCGCAGCGTAGAGGTGGTCGCGCTGGTCGGGGAGGTCGGGGATCCAGCCGTAACGGGGGTTGGTGCGGGCCATGACTATCTCGTTGGTCAAAAAAGAACAAACATGAGGAAGCGAAACTCTACTCCGGGCGCGCACGGATGCCAAGCGGTGGCGTGTCGATGGCTGGCGGTGGTTTCGGGACCCGGTAGGCCCTAAGATTCTCGGCTTGCAGCGGCTTGCCGCGCAGCACGGACTCCACCATGATCCTTGAAATCGCCACCTTCAGCGTCGCGCCCGTCAAGGCGGCGGAATTTGAGGCCGCCTATCGGGAGGCCTACAAGGTCATCACCCGCGCGCCCGGCTGCAGTGCAGTCGCGCTGCACCGCTCGATCGAGTCGCCCGGAAACTACGTGCTGTACGCCGAGTGGCCGACGGTCGCCCATCACATTGAGGGGTTCCGTAATTCGCCGCTGTTCCAGGAGTGGCGGCGCCTCATCGGGCCGTATTTCGTAGCAGCGCCGGTGGTGGAGCACTATGAGCTGGTGCCCGCGTCATGAAACACATCGCCTTTGGCCCGGATCCGGGCGCGGAATCACTCCGGTTGGTTGACGGGCCGGTGCCCGTGCCCGGCGCGGGCGAGCTGCTGATCGCGGTGGACCACGCGGGCGTCAACCGACCCGACCTGCTGCAGCGCATGGGCAAGTACGCGCCGCCCCCGGGGGCCTCGCCGATCCTGGGGCTCGAGGTGTCGGGGCGGGTCGCGGCGATTGGTGTCGGCGTCGAGGGTTGGCGTGCGGGCGATACGGTGTGCGCGTTGACGCCCGGCGGCGGCTACGCGGAATTCTGCGTCACGCCCGCGGGCCAGGCGTTGCCGATCCCGACGGGCTGGACGCTGGAGCAGGCCGCAGGCCTGTGCGAAACCTGGTTCACCGTGTGGGCCAACCTGGTCGACATCGGGCGCCTCGGGCCGGGACAGCGGGTGCTGGTGCACGGTGGGTCGAGCGGCATCGGCCTCGCGGCCATCGAACTGGTGAAGCTCCGTGGCGGCGAGTGCATCGTTACGGTGGGCGATGAGGAGAAGGCGCAATTCTGCCGTGAGTTTGGTGCGAGCGCGGCCATCAACTACCGCACCGAGGATTTCGTGGCGCGGGTGCGCGAACTCACGGCGGGCGAGGGCGTGGACCTGGTGCTCGACATGGTCGGCGGCGATTACATCCCGCGTAACCTGAGTGTGCTGCGGCGGGACGGGCGGCTGGTGCTGATCGCCCTGCAGCGCGGGGCGAGGGCCGAGGTGGATTTCAACACCGTGATGCGCAATCGCCTCGTGATCACCGGTTCGACAATGCGGCCGCGCACGGTGGCAGAGAAAACCGCAATCCGCGACGCGCTACGGCGGGAAGTCTGGCCCGCGTGTGAGACCGGCCGCGTGCATGTTCATGTGCACACGACGTTCCCGATGGCACAAGCCGCCGAGGCGCATCGCCTCATGGAAAGCAGCCGGCACGTGGGCAAGATCCTGTTGCGCGTCGGCGCTTGAGCTCGCCTAGTTGGCGCCCAGCCAGTCCATCACGGCGCTCCGGTTCTGGACGCCCTGGCGGAAGGTGACCAGCTTGTTCGGTCCCACGATGTAGAGCACAAACAACGCCTGGCCGCTGCCGCTGATGTTGATCGTGCCGAGCGCGCGCCCGGTGAGGGCATCAAGTGTGTAAAACCCGCTGGCATTGCTGGCCGCGAGGCTGCCGCTGGCGAGATTCACCGCGGGCAGCAGCACCATGGGCGCAACGTCCTGCGGGAATTGCGTACCGCTCACGAAGAAGCCGGGCACCGAGTTGGTGAACGGGCCGGCCGACTGGGCCTCCAGGAGCCCGGCGCTGCCCACCGCGCTGCCGTGCTCGATGACATAGCCGTTGGCAACGCCGTCGAGGTAGAGCGCGAACTGGCGCGTGGCGGTGCCGCTGAGGAAACTGAGCGTGGCCCGGCCGTCTGCCGCGCGTACCGCATAGGTGGCGCCAGCGAAGGCCTTGTCGAAAGTGACGCTGAGTTCATCCGCGGTATCAAGCTTCAGGTCGATGGTGCCGCCGGCCGCATTGGCGTTCGACAGGCGTCCGAGCGCCAGCACGGTTTTGGGCGCGCTGACCGCGGCGGCGCCCCACAGGCTCAGGATCCCCGGGCTCGCCAGCGAGCTGTTGCTGAAGGATCCGGACTGACGCGTCATGTATCCGGCCAGGCGCGGCGCGGCATCGGTCGTGACCAGCAGCAGCCGGTCAACATTGACGATGTAGTAGGCGAAGTGAAAGGTCTGGTTGCCACCGGCAGCCGTTGCCGTGAGCGTGAGCGTGCCGCGGCCGTTCGCATCGGGCGTGCCCAGGTTTCCGGCCAGCACCGCGTCGGTGAGCGCTGTCGTGGCGTTCGAATCGGCGTGGCCATCGGTCACCAATCCGCCCATGTCGAGCGTGACAGTCCCGGCCAGCCCCATGCGGCCTCCGTCAGCCTGCACGCCGAACGTGCCGAAGGCGTAGCTGCCGGCGAGCGCAGCCTGTACGAATGCGCTCGGATCCTGCTTGAGGAAAAACCCGGTGCCCGATTGCGAATCGGCGCCGTTCTGCAACTGGATGCGGCCGTTGGTGAGGGCCGTGGTCACGGCATAGTCGTACTCAGGCGAATTCGCAGCGCCAGTGAGCTTGAGGGTGCCGTTGTTGGCGGTGCGCGTGGAACAGGTGCCGGTGACGGTCTCGGCCACCGGCGTCGCCGTCGAGATGAAATCGTGGTAGCCGGTAATGGCGCCCGCCGTGGTCACCGAGAGGCTGGCCGCACCCACGGCCATCTGGTTGCTGACGAACCCGGTGTATACCAGTGCGTACTGGCCGTTGAGGAGGCAGGCGGCCGCCGGGTTGACGACCACGGTGAGCGTGACGGTCGCGATGTTGGCCGGGGTGTTGTGGTCGGTGACCTTGACCTGGAAAGTATAGGAACCGGGAGCGGTCGGGATGCCGCTGAACGTGGTGACCGCGGTGGTCGAAGTGATGCCCAGGGTAATGCCGGGCGGCAGTGTTCCGGTGCCCAGCGCCCAGGTAAAGGGCGCGAGGCCGCCCGACACCGACAGGCCGGCGCCATACGAGCTGCCGACATTGCCGGGGAACAGGATCGGGGCGCTGAGCACCGGCGTGCCGAGCACTACGAGCGTTCCGCTTGCGGACAAGGTGGCATCGGCCACCGCGGTGGCCTTGATGACCGGCGTCGCGGTGCCGACGACGCCGGAAGCGGGCGCCGTATAGGTCACCGTCTTGGTGGTGATATTCGTGAGCGTGCCGACGCCGGTGAGCACCCAGGTGACGCCCAGGTTGTTCGGGTCCTTGCTGACCGTGGCCGTCAGCACCAGCGTACCGCCCTGTTGCACCTGCGTGCTGTTGGTGGAACTGGTGAGCACGACGCCGGCCGTGACGCCCACCGGGGGCGTGCTTACCGCCCGTGAACTGCCGCCGCTGCAGGCCGCCAGCAGCGTGGCGACGGTCGCGCAAAGCCAGACGCGGGCAAGGCGCCCGGCGGGCGCAGCTGGGAAAAAGCTCAAATCGACTCTCCTGGGCATTTAGTAGGCATCTTTGGGACGGAGGCGGCGGGGTAGCCAGCCGCATAGCATAGCGGGACTGGCGGTCCGGCGTCGCCGGAACCCCGTGGCCAGTGCTCCCAGGGCCAGGGCCAGCAGGCTGGCAGGGCCCATCGAGCCCCCGCCGCCGCCCGCGCTCAGGGCCACGGAATCGATGGTCTTGGTGGCCACGTCCTGGCGTCCGGCGCTGTCGGTCACGGTAAGGGTGACGGTGATCGGGCGCAGCGCCGGGAAGACCAGGGTGGCTTTGGCACTGGTCGCGTTGGCGATCGAGACAGACGGGTCCGATGTCCACCGGTAGCTCGCGATCGTCCCGCTGGAGGCCGTGCTGGCGCTGCCATCGAGCCTCACGGTCTCGCCGACCGTGGCCTTGTCGGTGGACGTGGTCAGGCTCGCCAGCGGGTACAGCGCCTGGGCAATCGCGCCCGGGGCGTTGAGCATGCCGGCGCCGCAGGTCGCCGTGGTGCACTGGCATTCCTTGTCCTGGATGTCGGTGTAAAGGCCGCCGGAATCCTGCGCCAGCGTGGCGACACGGCAGACGCCCCCATCGGGAGCGGTCGCCGGCACCGGAAAGGGCAGCGCGCCGGCCCGCATGCGCGCGATCAGTTGGTTCGCACTCATGTTGGGATTTGCCTGGATCATCATGACGGCGACGCCGGCGACAATAGGCGCGGCGAAGCTGGTGCCGGCGGTGCCCTCGTTCAGGATGTTGCCGGAGTAGCCGGTGTTCATCTTGGCGTAGGTGTAAAAGGAGTTTCCGGGCGCGGTCAAGCCGTCATTGCTGGTGGTTTCGATCGAATACAGGCAGAGGTACAGAAACGGGTGGTCGGGATTGAGATTGACGCAGTTGCCCGCGGGCGCGGCGATCGTGATGGCGGCGGCCGTGCTGCTCACGTTGCTGTAGCCGACTTTCGTGCCCACATGCCGCAAGCCCGCGACCGATAGCACGCCGATGCAACTGGCGGGCGCCAGCACCGGGCCGCCATCATTCCCGGCCGCAGCGACGATCAGGTGCCCATCCTGCGTGATGGTGGTCACCGCATCCTGTTCGGTCTTGCTGCAGGGAATGCTGGCGCCAAGACTGAGGTTCAGCACCTGCGCCGGATATGCGTTTCCTGGCAGGCCGTTGGCCGTGGAAGTGGTCAGCCCCGCCGCCCAGTACATGCCCTCGACGATGTCGGACATGTAGCCGCTGCACTTGCCCAGCACACGCACCGGGAGGATGAAGGCGCCGGGAGCGACGCCGGCGATGCCGCCATCGAAGCCGCTGACGGGATTCGCGTTGTTGGTGATCGCCGCGGCGATTCCGGCGACGCGGGTGCCGTGCCAGGTGCTGTTGACGGCCTGGTCCTTGTTCGGGCCTTCACCGTGGCCGTCGCATAGGCCGCCCGTGGCCACCTCGGCGGTAGTGAGCCAATCGCCCGGGTCCGTCGCATCGCCATCCCAGCCGTCGCCATCGTTGGCAACCACGTAGGCGTTGCCGGTCGTGGTACTCGTGCAGTTGGCGCCCGAATCGTTGCAGATGAAATCGCGGCCCGGGAGGAGCTTGCCGCCTATGGTCGTTCCATGAACCCCGAGGTCGGGGTGCAGGTAGTCAACCCCTGTGTCGAGGACCGCGATGACGAATGGCGCCCCCGTCGCCGTGCGCCACGCGGTCGTGGCGCCAATCGCAGCAGGGGTCTCGGCGCTGGGGTCTTTGAGGTACCACTGTCCGAGCCATTCACCATCGGCATCAATGCCGCCGGTGAAACGCCGGTCATTGGGTGGATCCTGCGGAAAGGCGAGGGCGTAGCGGAGTGCATCGGGTTCGGCGTATTTCACCGCGAGGTCGGCGTTCAATCGCGTCAGCACCTCGCGCATGGCAGCACCCCGCAGCGGTGCGTCGAGGCGCATGACATCGAGCCGATCGTGGATTTCGCGCACCGCGCGCAGGGGAATTCCCGTCGACTGGCTCAGGCGTACGGCGCGAGCTTCATTGCTGGTGATCTGCATCGTGGCCACGCCGGTATCGCGCCAGCGGACGATGACCCGATCGGTCGGCGCCTCGCCCGGCGCGTAGCTGCGCAAAGGCGCGGCCGACGCCGTCAGCCAGGCGCCAGCGACGCTACATAGCGCCCCGGCAATAAGCGCTTGATGGCGAGCGCGGTTCGACATTCTTGACCCCTGCGGACCCCAGATCAGAGCACACGTTAGCCTGTTAGTTCCGCAACCGGCAAGCCGCCGGGGCATTTGCGGGCAAGTCGGGTGCAAAGCGGCCCTTGCTCTGTGCTAACGGCTGCGTATCGACGCAAACAGGCGGTATTGCCGGCATGACCGCCGTGGCCCGGCATTGTGCAATGGCGCCTCCATCCCATTCGCGCCAACACGAGGTGAAGCATGAACACGGAGCGTGCGATACGCGGCCAGGGCATGACCGAATACATCATCATCGTGGCGCTGATCGCCGTCGCAGCCATCGGCGTGTACACCGCATTCGGCAAGACGGTGCGCGGGCAGATGGCGGTCACGGCGCAGGCGCTGGCCGGCAAGAGCACCAGCACCGCGCGCACGGTCGCGAACGCCGCGGCCAATGATGCCCAGGCGCAGGCGCAGCGCGATCTGAAGCTGGATAACTATGACCAGCCGCGTTGACGCCGGGCGCGAGCGTGTGCGCGGGCCGTCGCGTGAGCGGGGCCAGGTGCTCGCGCTCCTGCTCATGCTGCTTGCGGCGCTCATCGGCAGTTTGCTGTTCGTGTTCAACTCCGGGCAGATCGTCGCCGCCAAGGTGCGCCTGGTCGGCGCCGCCGACGCCGCGGCCTACAGCGCGGCGCTATCGGAGGCGCGGGCGCTCAATTTCCAGGCCTACATGAATCGGGCCATCGTCGCCAACGAGGTCGCGATCGGGCAGTTGGTGTCGCTCCGTTCCTGGTCGGGTTACATGAACCAGCTGCTGCGGCGGAGCGCCACGATCGCCACGCTAGTGCCACCGCTCGGGGCGCCGCTGCGCGCGCTGTCGCATGTGTGGCGTGAGATCGATCGGGGCGTGCAGCGCGCGCTGCCGCCACTGGAATCGGCAGCGAGTCACTGGAATGTCGAGGTGCTGTCGCGCGCGGAATTTGTGGCCGACGCGCAAGCGGCCGCCCTGGCCGGCAGTCTGGCGCGAGACATCGCGCTGGCCAATGTCCCGGAACTGGGCGCGGATGGTGTCGGCAGGGAATTCGCGGTCGTCAACGCTGCACGCTGGCACACATTTACCGAGGGCCATGGTCGCCTCGGTCATGAGCGGGCGCGGCTGCGCGAGGTGGTCATGGCTTCGCGCGATGGTTTCACGCGTGCGCGCGGCTGGACGCTCGGACTGGCGTCGGTGGTTGCGTTGCGAAAGCGCGGTGGCACCGACCTGATTGGCTACGATTCCTGGCGCGGCATGGATACGCTGGCGCTGCGCGTACCGGGATTGCTGGGAATGCGTGAAGGGCCACTGGCCTGGCAAGCCGCAGAGAATCGGCGGCACGCGCAGGCCGGCCGCGGCGAGCACGGTGGTAGCTATCGGGACAATCCCCGCAGCTCCCGCTACGCGGCTCGCGATGTGGTGGCGAGAAATGGTTACGCCGGGCTTCCAGCGTATCGCGATGTCCGCATCGGCCGCGGCCGGCGAGACGGGCCGCTGCGCTTTGACATCGAGCTGCGCCAACCGGGCGGAACCATCGCGACCAGCGATGTAGTCCTTGGCGGGCCGGGAACCGTGGTTCCAGGTGAGGAGCCGAAGAAAGTTCTGCCGGCGTACCACTTCGGCACGGCGTACGCCTTGTCCGCGGCGCAGGTGGTTTTTAAGCGGCCCGTGGGCCGCACCGATCACCGCTCCGAACTCGCGAGCCTCTTCAACCCTTACTGGCAGGCGCGGCTGGCGCCGGTCACGCACGCGCAACGGCTGGTCGCGGCGGTGGCTCGGGGTGAGGTCGCCGATCCTTACCTGGTGCTGCCGTGAACTGCCGGGGCCAGGCCATGGTGGAGTTCGCTCTCGCGGTGGGAGTGCTGGCCACGCTGCTGGTGGGCATGCCTGTCATCAGCCGTTACCACGAACTGCAGATCGCCACCTTCGAAGGTGCGCGGCGTCTGGCGTTCGAGACCGCGTGGCTGCCACCCGGTGCCGGGCGTCCCGACACCGGGGCGATGCGCGAGGCCTTGTTCCCCTCGGTCGTGGGCAGCGACCAACCCGTGGCGGAGCGCATCGGCTCGAGCGATTCGCTCAGCCCCACGCCGGGGCCCGCCGGACAAGCCATGCGCGTGCTGCTGGCACCATTCAAGGCGGTCGCGCGTCTGGCGCCCGGCTTTGACTTGCGCGACACCACGCTGTCGCGCGAAGAACTTACGGTGGCGGTGTCACGGCCCGCAGGACTGCCGGAACCCTTTGCCGGCATACCCATCGAGTTGCACGCCAACTACACAGTGCTCGGCGATGAATGGGCCAGCGCGGGCCCCGGCCAGGTGGCCCGCCGTGCCGGCAGTCTCGTCATCACTCATGCAGCGCAGTCGCTCCACGGTCTGAGGGCGTTGGCTACCGGGCTGCTCGCCATCGTTGAGCCGGCGTTTCGCCAATTCTGCCCTGGCAGCATCGATCCCGAGCGCGTTCCGGCCGACCGCCTCCGTGTTGCGACCGACCACGACACACGGCCCATGTCCTCCTGGGCGCCTTCGTGCTGAACCGGATCGTGATCGCCATCGCGTTGACGCTGGCGCCCGTTTGCACTGCCTGTGCGGCGCCCGCGTACAACGAATTGTCGCGCGACTTTACCGTGGCGGCCAGCGTGCAACTACTGCGCATTAACGGAGTGGTGGTCCATAGCCGCGCAATCTCGTCCGCCTTGGCACCGCTCCACGCCTGCGCCTTGATTGAGCAGAAGTGGCGCAGCGTCCTCGACAGCACTTTGCCCGTCATCTGCCGCCGTGCAGGCGCCTGGCTGCTGGTCACTCGTCGAGTGGGCGAGCGCCTGCAGACCGCGCAGTTGCAGGAGGACGGCGGGGGCAGCATCGGTTTCCTGTCCGAACTCGATCCACTCGCCCCTGTGGGTCCACGTCCGGCGCCGTCGTTGCCGCTCCCAGCGCGCGCCCGATTGGTGAACGTCGTGCAGTCGCTGGTGCAGCGCGACTCGGTCACGCAGTTCAACATCGAATTGCCGTTCCTGCCGGCGGCCGCGCTGGCGAGCTTGCGCGCCGGCGCCCGCACCCGCGGATGGGCCGTCGCTGCGGCAGCCGGCGGCCGTGTGCTGGAATTCCAGCGCGGTTCGATCGCGATCCGGGCGATCGCGGTCCCGGTGCCGCACGGCACCCGCCTCGTGCTTATCGAGCACCAGGCGTGGCGGGGCCGGCCATGAACGGCGTCCGGGCGCAGTGCGGGCAGGCCATGGTCGAGTACCTGATCGGCCTGGTCACCGTAGTGCTGGCGCTGTTCGTGCCGTTGTTTGATGGCCGCTCGGTGGCGGGTGCACTGGCCAATGCGGTCCGTGACAGCTACGCCACCTTCAGTTTTCTGGTGTCGCTGTGCTAGTGCGGCCGGGAGTTCACTTATGAGGATGCAGTCATGGCTGGTCGACCGAAATGTCCTGCTCGCTATGGCGGCCGTGGCGATGGGCGGTTGTGCCTATCTGCTGGCGCATCGCTATCTGAGCACCCAGGCGGCCGTGACCCGCCAGCATCTTGCCGGGCAATACGCGATGCGCGAGGTCATGGTGGCGGCCAGCGCGCTGCCTGCCGGCGCCACGCTCGCGGCCGTGATGCTGGCGCGCCGTGCCGTGCCTGAGCGGTTTCTGGCCAGCGATGCGCTCGACGCCAACGGCGCGACCGAGGTGCTGGGTCGAAAGCTCAACCGCGCGCTCAATGGCGGTGAACCTCTCACCGCCTCTTCGCTGTCGGTTCCGGCTGCCCTTGAATTGTCGTCGCTGGTGGATCCGGGGTTGCGCGCGCTGACCATTCCGGTGGACGAGAGCAGCGCGGCGGCAGGGCTGATCTCACCCGGTGACTTTGTCGATCTGCTGTTGGTGACGCGCGCCGACGAAACCGGAGCGGGCGCCGCGAGCGTGCGCCCGCTCCTGCAGGCGGTGCGCGTGGTGGCCACGGGTCAGCAGCTGCAACGGCACGCCACCGCAGACGGTGCCGGAGAAGAAGCTGCCGTGGGCGCTGGGGCGCCATATGCGACAGTGACACTGCATGTGCGACCAGAGGACGCCGAACGTGTGCTCCTGGCGCAGCGCTTGGGTGAGCTCGCGGTTCTCCTGCGCCCGGCGGGTGATTCGGAACCGACCGCGCTGCATCCCATCGACGCGAACAACCTGTTTGGCGGGCCGGCGCGCCACCGTGCTGCACCGAACCTGTCTCGCGTGCAGTTCATCATTGGCGGGTTGGGCACGCCCGCGCGATCCCATAGCCTGCCGGCGCCGCGCGGGCCGAGGGGGAATTCATGACGGGCGATCGGCAGTCCTGGCGGCTCATGTGCTGCGCCGCTGCGTACCTGGCTGTCATGTGTCGGCCAGTGTGGGCGGGCACCGTG
>JAYTXT010000111.1:0-2789 GCA_043742765.1 Gammaproteobacteria bacterium
AAAGCCGCGGCCCTCGCCGCCGAGCTGCATTGCGCAGCGCCCGCGAGCCCGGCCGAACTCGCACGCGGCTGCGATGCCCTGGTGATCTGCGTTTCGGCCGACCAGGACGTGCTGGCGGTAATCGCGGCCGTGGCGCCGGCGCTGGGCGCAGGCTCGCTGGTCATCGATTGTTCCACCGTGGGTGCCGACACGGCGCGCGCCGCCGCGGCGCAGCTCGGCG
The DNA here is from genome assembly GCA_043742765.1 of Gammaproteobacteria bacterium. Lineage (GTDB taxonomy): Bacteria > Pseudomonadota > Gammaproteobacteria > Steroidobacterales > Steroidobacteraceae > FEN-1191. The sequence continues at coordinate 221 of JAYTXT010000111.1, forward strand.
CCCGCGGCGTCGATTTCCTCGACGCGCCGGTGAGCGGCGGTATCGAGGGCGCGGCCAAGGCCACGCTCGCGATCATGGTGGGCGGCGAGGCGGCCGCGCTGGAACGCGCCCAGCCGGTGCTGCAGGCCATGGGCGCGACCATCACGCATTTTGGTCCGCACGGGGCCGGCCAGGCCGCCAAGGCGACCAACCAGATCATGGTCGCCGGCATCATCCGCGCCAACGCCGAGGCGCTGGCCTTCGCGCGCTCGCAGGGACTCGACCTTGGCAAGGTCATCGCCACGCTCGGCCGCGGCGCCGCCGCCAACTGGTACCTCGCCAACCGCGGCGCGTTCATGGAGCACGGCGCCTATCCGCCCGGGTTCCGGGTGCGCCTGCACCAGAAAGACCTGCTGATCTGCCGTGCCATGGCACTCGCCGCCGGCGCCGAATTGCCGGTGGTCGAGGCCGCGCTGGCCGATTACGCGCGCCTCATCGCAGCCGGCCACGGCGACGAGGACATATCGACAATCTTCCGCCTCAAGGCTGCGCTGTTCGCCCGCCCGGCCCCAGGCTAGCTCGATGCCCAGCGAATCCCGCAAGGAACCACGCGCGCTGAACCTGCCGGATTTCTGCGCAGCACGGGCCGTGCTCGCGGTGGTGCTGATCGTCACGCTCACGGCGGTGGTGCTGGCGGTCGCGCGCCAGAGCGGCGGGCTCAATTTCTGGCTCGACCTGGCGCGCACTTCGCTGTTCCTGTTGTGGACCGGGATGGGCAGCGCCGCGGTGCTGTGCCTGCTGCGCGAGCGCCTGGCACAGCTCCCACTCGCGGCCGCGAGCGCCGTGGCACTGGGGGGCATGCTGGCGGTGATCACGCTGGTTTCATGGGGCGTGCTCTGGCTGGGCGGCAGCGCGCTGCTTGGACCGCGCGCGACCAACCTGCTGCTGCCGGATACGCCCTGGCGCTTCTTCGCCGCCAACCTCGGTATCGGCGCGATCGTCGCCGCGCTGGCGCTGCGTTATTTCTACGTCACCGGTGAATGGCGCCGCAACGTCGAGCTGCAGGCGCGCGCCCGCGTGCGCGCGCTCCAGGCGCGCATCCGTCCGCATTTTCTCTTCAACAGCATGAACACCATCGCCTCGCTCACACGCTCCGACCCGAAGCGTGCCGAGGAGGCCGTCGAGGATCTCGCCGATCTGTTCCGCGCCAACCTCAACGAGAAACGCAGCAGCATCACGCTCAAGGAGGAACTCGAGGTCGCGCGCATCTACCAACGCATCGAACACCTCCGGCTCGGCGAACGGCTGCACGTGATCTGGGACGTGACCGACCTGCCGATGCGCGCCATGGTGCCGGGGCTGCTGATGCAGCCGCTCCTCGAGAACGCGATCTACCACGGCATCGAGCCGCGCCCGGCGGGCGGCATCGTCACGGTCAGCGGCGCGCTCGACGGCGACATCATCGGCCTCACGGTGCGTAATCCGCTGCCCGAGGCCGGCGAGGAAGCGCACTCGGGCAACCGCATCGCGCTCGACAACATCCGCGAGCGCCTGGAACTGCTCTACCCCGGCCGCTCCTCGGTCGAAGCCAACCGCATCGGCGATGAGTACATCGTGCGACTGCGCTTTCCCTACGTCGAGGACACCACGCGGAGCTCGTCGCTGTGAGGCAGCGCGTGCTGATCGTCGATGATGAACCGCCGGCGCGCGAACGCCTCCGCCGGCTCCTCGGCGATATCGGCGAAGTCGAAATTGCCGCTGAGGCTGCCAACGGCGAGCAGGCAGTGCGCCTCGCGGGTGAACTGCATCCGGACGTCGTGCTGCTCGACGTGCGCATGCCCGGCATGAACGGTCTCGAGGCGGCGCGCCACCTGGCGCTGTTCGCGGCGCCACCCGCCGTCGTGTTCACGACCGCCTACGACGCCTACGCGATCGAGGCTTTCGAGGCGCAAGCCATCGGTTATCTGCTCAAGCCGGTACGGGCTGAAAAACTCGCCGCCGCGCTGGCGCGCGCCGCGCGCCTGGCGGGCACGCAGCTCGCGCGCATCGCCGCCGGCGATCCGACCCGCGTGGCGCGCACGCACGTGGCGGCACGGCTCGGCGACCAGGTACGCCTGATCCCGGTGCCGGAGGTCTACTACTTCGCTGCCGACCAGAAATACACGACGGTGCGCCACCGCGGCGGCACCGACCTGATCGAAGACCCGTTGCGGGCCCTCGAAGAGGAGTTCCCGACGCAGTTCGTGCGCGTGCATCGCAACGCACTGGTGAGCATTCACAGCCTGGCGGCGATCGAGCGCGACGCGGAGGGCCAGTACCACGTGGTGGTGCGCGACCTCGGCGAACGGCTCGATGTCAGCCGGCGCCTCGCCGGCGAACTGAAGGAACGGTTCCGGCTCTAGAATCAACAAGCGATCGCCCAACCAGACAGGTACCGTACGATGAACCCCACGGATCATTCCCCTGCCGGCACCGGGCCGGACGCAGATGTGCAGGCGCTGCACGGCATGGGTTATGCGCAGGAACTCTCGCGGCGTCTGGGCCGCTTTTCGAACTTCGCCATTTCCTTTTCGATCATTTGCATCCTCGC
>JAYTXT010000112.1:0-2232 GCA_043742765.1 Gammaproteobacteria bacterium
TACCACCCCGATGCGCAGCGCGCGTGCCATCAGCGCGCGCAGCGCTAGCGGATCAGGCTGCGCGTGGCAGCACCGATGAAATCGAGGAGCGGGCGCACTTCCGGATGTTTGGCCGCCACGGCAGTAAGCTCGCTGACCGCCTCGGCGAGCGGCAGCCCGCGCCGGTAGAGTGTGCGGTAAGCGTCACGGAGCACCCGGATCTGTGCGGCGCTGAAGCCGCGCCGCTTCAGCCCCTCGCTGTTGATCGAATGGGGTTTCGCCGGCTGCCCGACCGCCAGCACGTACGGCGGCACGTCGCGCGTCACGGCGCTGTTGTTGGCAATAAAGGCGTGCGCGCCGATCTTGCAGAACTGGTGCACGCCGGCGTACCCGCCCATGATCACCCAGTCGCCGACCTGCACGTGGCCCCCGAGCGTCGCGCCGTTGGCCATGACGATGCGGCTGCCGACCTGGCAATCGTGCGCCACGTGCGTGTAGGCCATGAACAGGTTGTCATCACCGACCCGCGTCACGCCTTCATCATGCGTGGTGCCGCGATTGACCGTGCAAGACTCGCGAAACACATTGCGGTCGCCGATCTCGAGGCGGGTGGGCTCGCCGCGATATTTCTTGTCCTGCGGCGCGTCGCCGATGGAAGCGAACTGGAAGATGTGATTGTCGACGCCAATGCGGGTTGGCCCGTTGACGACGACATGCGAGGCAATACGGGTGCGCGCGCCGATGCGCACGCCTGGGCCGATTACCGTAAACGGGCCGACTTCCACGTCCACGGCGAGCTCGGCCTGCGGCGAAACCACCGCGCGGGCATCGATCACGGTGGGGTTCCGGGGCCCCGGACCGGGCCGGTGGGCACGCCAGGCACAAGCATGAGTTCGGCCGACGCCGCCTCATCTGCGCCGACGCTCGCGACCGCTGAGAGCTTCCAGATACCGCGCAGGTTCCGCTCGAGCTTGGCCTCGAGCACCAGCTGGTCGCCCGGCTCGACCGGCCTGCGGAACCGCGCCTTGTCGATGCCCACGAAGTAGAAAACCGAATTTTCGTCCGGGTATACGTCGGCGGTAACGAAGGCGAGGATGCCGGCTGCCTGCGCCAGCGCCTCGATGATGATCACCCCGGGCATTACCGGTCGATGCGGGAAGTGACCCTGGAAGTAAGGTTCGTTTATGGTCACGTTCTTCAGGGCCCGGATCCGGTGTCCCGGTACGCACTCCATCACCCGGTCAACGAGCAGGAACGGATAGCGGTGCGGAAGCCGCTTCAGGATGGTGTAGATATCCAGTTGCATCGGTTCATTCATCGCTGTTGAGTCCTACGCTTGGGTCTTTGACTGGTCACGTTCAAGCCGCCGGACCCGTTCGGCCAGCGCATCAAGCCGTTTGAAGCGAGCCACCAGCCGGCGCCAGAGCGCGGCCGGAGCCGCCGGAATGCCGCCCGAATAGACGCCGGGGGTGCTGATCGAGTGGGACACCATCGACAGGCCGGTCACGACCACATCATCGCAGATGTCCAGGTGGCCGACGATACCCACCGCCCCGGCGATCATGCAACGCGCGCCGATGCGGGTGCTGCCTGATATGCCCACGCAGGCGGCGATTACCGTGTGCTCGCCAATCTGCACGTTATGCGCGATCTGGATCTGGTTGTCGAGCTTGACGCCGGCGGCAATAACCGTGTCGTCAATGGCGCCGCGATCGATGGTGGTATTAGCGCCGATCTCGACGTCATCGCCGATGCGTACCCGACCGAGCTGCGGCACTTTGCTCCAGCCCACGCCGTCGCGCGCAAAGCCGAAGCCGTCGGACCCGACCACGGCCCCCGCCTGTACGCTTACGCGCGCACCCAGCTGCGTGCCAGACTCGAGCGTCACGCGCGGATGCAGCCGGCAATCGGCGCCCACCTGCACGTCGGCGCCCAGTACGCAACCCGGGCCAATGCGGGCCCGATCAGCGATCAGGCAGCGCGGGCCAATAACCACGCCGGCACCGATGCTGGCGCTGGGGGCCACCCGCGCGCTCGGATCGACGTGGGCGCCCGGGTGCACTCCCGGCGCGACCGGCGGGTCCGGGTGCAGGAACGCAGCGATGCGCGCGTAAGTGGCATACGGATTGGAGTGCACCAGCGCCGCGCAGGGGCACAGTGGCGCGGCGTCCGCATCGAGCACTACCACCGCGGCGCGCGTCGCGGCGAGCTGCGTGCGGTAATGCGGATTGGCGAGAAACGCGAGCTCGCCCG
>JAYTXT010000113.1:0-4898 GCA_043742765.1 Gammaproteobacteria bacterium
TGCGACGGCATTTTGTGCGCGGCTCGCTGGCATTCGAGGCGCTTGGAGCGCGGCGCTTCAACTTCGACGACCACGCCTGGGCGCTGGACGGCTATGTCGATCTGTGGCATCGCGCCTACGCCAATCTGCGCTATCAGCGTGGTCCCCGGGCCGATCTGTTTCCAGGCAACGCCTGGCGTGCCGAAGTGTTCCAGGGTGCGGGCCGCGGCTGGGAACTCTCCGGCAGCTACGACCGCCTGGCATTCAGCGGCGCTGCAACCGACATCTACGGCGTGGGCGTCGGCAAGTACGTTGGCAACTGGTATGCGCGCTGGCGTCACCTTTACATTCCCGGAAGTGGGTCGAGCAGCAACAGCGATCGGGTGCTGGTGCGCTACTACTACGCCGGCGACGCGGACAACTACGCCGAATTCACTGCCGGCATCGGCAACAGCAACGTGTCCTCATCCGGTCTGCCCGTGGCTGCCAGCGGAACACACCGCTGGTCCACCAGCGCCGCGTTCGTGAAGTTCACCAATCCCCGCCTGGGCTTCAAGATCGGCGCCGGATACGACCATGAGGATCGTGGCTACAGCGGCCGGAGCCTGTTCGGGACCGTCTATACGCGATGGTAGTGCGCGCAGCTGCGGCGGCAGTGGGCGTGGCGGCGGCGCGATTCGTCCAGCTGCTCCCGGCACTCGTGTTCGCGATGTTGTGCCTCCGCGCGGCCGAGCTTGGAGCCGGAATACCAGCCGGTGCGGCAACAGCCAAGGTTCTCCGGATTTGCGGTCGTTCGTTCGCCGGAGACCTCTATGCACTGGTGAGTCACCTGCCCTGGCTGTTTGTCTATTCGTTGGCACCGCTCCTGATCCGGTCCCGGCGTGGATTCACCTGGAGTCTCGGGCTCGCCTGGTCCCTGCTCGTGTTGGTGCAAGCAGGTCTGATTCAGTATTCCACGACGGCGCGCGTAGCGCTCGGCGCCGATTTGTACGGCTATTCATGGCCCGATATCCGGGAGACAATTTCCGGCGGACTGAAACTGGTCCCACTGATCGTGGCGGGCACGGTGTCCGCGTTGCTGATTCTGTGGCTGTTGCTGGTGCGCAGCCTGCGGCGCGATGGGGCACCGCCTTCGCAGCGCGCCGCTGCGGCGCTGTTCACCCTGGGGTTCGCCGCACTGATCTTCGGGCCGCAACAGCTGGCGCAGTGGCCGACCGAGACCGAGGACGCGCGCGCGCTGCGACTCAATAAGACTGCCTATTTCTTCGACGACAGCCGCGCTTTCCTGCTGCGCTCAGCGCCGCTGCGTGCCGCACCGCTCGCCGGACCAGGCGCTGCTGCGCCGGTGGGGCCGATCGCGGGGTTTCACTATCTGGATCCTGCATACCCGTTCCTGCACGAAGAGCAGACGCCAGACGAGCTCGGCGCACATTTCCGCTTGGCTGGTGATGCGCCGCCCAATCTCGTATTTTTTATTGTCGAGGGACTCGGGCGGTCCTTTTCAGGTCCGGATGCGCCGCTGGGCAGCTTCACGCCCTTCCTCGACGAGCTCGCCGGGCACGGCCTCTACTGGGAGAATTTCCTGGCGGTGCAGGGTCGGACTTTCGCCGCGCTGCCCTCGATCTTCGGCTCGCTCCCCTATGGCGACGAAGGGTTTGGCGCGCTGGGCGACGCGATGCCGGAGCACGCGACACTCTTGAGCGTGCTCAGGGCCGGCGGCTATCACCTTAAATACTACGCCGGAACGGACCTCGGTTTTGACAACGAGCGAATGTTTCTGCGCCGGCAGGGCGTGGAGCGGTTGCTGGATGCCAGGGATTTCGGGTCCGGCTACATCCGCAGCAACAACTGGGGCTACGGCGACAATGAAATGGTGTCACTGGCGCTGGCGGACGAGGTCGGTGATTTACGGCAGCCTTTTGTCACCGTGCTCCAGACCAACTCGATGCATACGCCGTATGCGTTTCTCGGTCAGCAGCGCTACCAGGCCCGATTCGAGTTGCGCCTCGGACAACTCGGTATTGCCGAGGCGCAGCGGGTCGGTTACCGCGCCTACCGGGACATCTACACTTCGATCATGTACGCCGACGACGCCCTGCGGCGCTATGTCGACGCGACCAGCAAGCGCCCTGCCTACGCCAATACGATCTTTATCGTCACCGGCGATCACCGGCTGCCCGAGATCCCCATGGCCGAGTGGATCGATCGCTATCACGTGCCGCTGATCATTTTTTCGCCGCTCGTCAAGGCGCCGCTCCGGATCAGGTCGGTGTCATCGAATTTCGACCTCGCGCCCTCGCTGCTGGCAATGCTCTCCCACCACTACGGCATCAAGACGCCCGCGTTGGCCACGTGGATTGGATCCGGGCTGGATCTCGAGCCCTCGTTCCGCAACCTGCATGAATTTCCGATGAAACAGACCAAGACAAACCTTGTGGACTATGTCGCCGGGCCCTGGCTGCTGAGCCGCGATGCGCTCTATTCCCTGGGCGATGGTCTGCACATGGGCCCGGTCCGCGACGCGGCTGAGCAGACGCGCGTGGCGGCGCGATTCACGGCGTTCCGCGCGGCCAATGACGAGTTTGCGCGCACCCGTAAGCTCGCCCCGCCCGACAGTTTCTCGCGGCTGACCACGTATGCAGAGCGCAGGCTTGCGGCCCGGGCGCCGGTGCGCGCACCGGTCGCGGCCGGGCTTGCGGTGCGTGAAGTACAAGTGCCCGCGCGCGCTCGCGCGGGCGATCTCGCGATCGATGTCGTATTTGGCAATGCCGCAGTGGGGCCCAGCGGTTCGTTCGTGCCGTTGGTCGTCATGCTCACGGCCGATGGCCGGGAGTTGTCGGAGACCTACGGCGCTCCGTTGTCGCTTGCGGCCAACCAGACTGCGGCCCTGCATATGCAGGTGAAATGCGCGGGTGTTGCCGCTGGCCGCTACTTGCTTTCGGTGCTGCCATCCCACCCGGAAACAGGTAAACGGGTTGGCACCGGACGCTATGGTATTCCGGTGGTGATTGGTGACTAGCAGTCTGGCGCTGGCTCCGGTACTGCTGATGGCGTTGCTCGCAGCGCCTGCCGTGGCCACCGAGCGCGCAATCTGGAGCTGGGAGCAGGCCTCCTACGACCTGGTGCACGACGCGGCCGCGGGCGCCGCGGCCATCGAGTTCCTGCAATCAAAGCGGATCCGCACCGTGTACTTGTACGCGGACGTTTTCAACGGGCTGAATATTCTGGAAGCAGAACCCGAGCTCTATCGACGATTCATCGCCCGCCTGCATCGCCATGGCCTCCGTGCCTACGCCCTGCTCGGTTCAGCCTATCTGCACACGGAGGAATACGTCCTGCCCGGACGGCGTGATGTCGCGCTGGCGACGTTGCGGAGGGTGTTGGACTATAACGCCGCCGCCGTGCGGATTGAGCGTTTCGATGGCGTCAACGTGGATTTCGAGCCCTACATTCTCGAGCAGTGGCCGGAGCAGAAACCGCAACTGCTGCGGCAATTCCTCGACCTCGGCCAGGCGCTGATGGATCTCAAGCGCGCTTCCGGACAGACCCTGGTCGTGGGTCCGGCGATTCCCTTCTGGTTCGACGGCATCGAGCTCGAGTGGCGCGGGGTGGCGAAGCCGGTCAGTGAACATGTGCTCGACATCTACGACTATGCGGCGCTCATGGATTATCGCGATCACGCCGAAGGGCGCGACGGCATCATCAGCAATGCCATGGACGAAATGAATTACGCGCAGCGCTTGAACAAAAAGCTCGTGATCGGCGTCGAGGTCACGCCCAATAAGATCCAGAAAGTATCCTTCGATCATCTCACCGAGCGCGACCTCGAGCGGGAGTTGTCGCTTACGGTGCGGGCGTTTCGCGGCCGGCGCGCGTTCGCCGGTTTCGCCATCCATCACTTGCAAGGATACCAGGCGTGGCTGTCGCGCCCGGCCGCCCGGCCAGCGCCGGCTCCATAGCGGCCGTTCCTAGCCCGCAGCCACCCGCGGGCGCGTGAGCTGCTCGAGTGCCATGTCGCGCAGGTCGTGGAGCATGGCCATCTCGCTGGGGCTCAGCTGGCGCGGGCGCGTATCGGCGACACAGAGCGTTCCGAGGCAATCGCCGTTTTCCATCTGCAGGGGCGCACCGGCGTAAAAGCGGATACGCGGCCCGTCGACGACCAGCGGATTGTCGGCGAAGCGATCATCGAGCAGCGTATCGGGCACCACCACATCGGCGCGTTGCAGCACGGCGTGCGCGCAGAATGCGACTTCGCGCGGGGTCTCGCTGGTGTTGATGCCGACGCAGGACTTGAACCACTGGCGATCCTTGTCGATCAGACTGATGAGGGCGATGGGCACATCCAGGGTTGCGGCGGCAATGCGCGTGATACGATCGAAGCGTTCCTCCGCCGGCGTATCGAGCACCGCGAGCTTCTGCAGTTCGTCGAGCCGCCGGGCCTCGTTGACCGGCATGCGAGCGCGTACCCAGCGGCAGGCCAGCCGCATGGTCCAGAATCGCAGCTTGGTGCGGGCGTAGCTCAGGCTAAAGGGCGCCACCAGCCAGTCGGTAAATACGCCGTCGTGACGCGATTGCAATTCAGGATCGGCAGTCACCAGCACCACGGGCAGACGCATCGGCGCTTCGCTCTGGCTGCTTTGAATTCGGCGAGCGATGGCCAACCCGTCAACCACGGGCGGATCGTGCTGGATCAGGGCCAGCGAGTAGCGGTCAGCGGCGACCGAGTCGAGCGGGTCGCCCGCACGCAGCTCGACCGGCTCGGGGAGCCCCTCCAGCCGGATTGCTTCGATCAGCAGTCGGCGCACGCCGCCATCGGCGATATGCAGCAGCACCGGTCGCCTGAGGGTTGCAGCGTCTACCACCGCGTTGGCGGCGAACTGTTCGCCCGTGGCAGCGGGGGCGCGATGGCCCGCGTCGTC
>JAYTXT010000114.1:0-6705 GCA_043742765.1 Gammaproteobacteria bacterium
CGCGGTGAAACCCTGGCTGCAGACGCGCACACCGGTGTCTCCGGATCGCGAACGGCTGCAGTCGAAGGCAGACCAGGAGAAGATCGATCGACCCTCGGCGTGCATCCTGTGCGCCTGCTGTTCGACGTCCTGCCCGAGCTACTGGTGGAACGGTGACCGCTATCTGGGTCCGGCAGCGCTCCTGGCCGCCTACCGCTGGATCGTCGATTCGCGCGACGAGGCCACGGGCGAACGGCTCGATGCGCTCAACGATCCGTTCCGGCTGTATCGCTGCCACACGATCATGAACTGCACCGAAGCCTGTCCCAAGGATCTCAATCCGGCGCGGGCGATCGCCGACATCAAGCGCCTGATGCTCGGGCGGCAGCATTGAGCAGCGCGCTCGGCCAGCTCGTGTGGCGCAGCCGGCGCGGCATGAAGGAGCTGGATCTGATCCTGCAACACTGGCTCGAGCACCGCTACGGGCAGGCTTCGGCGGACGAAAAGGCGCTTTTTGCGCAGTTTCTCGAATTGCCCGATCCGGAGATTGCAGGTTACCTGCTCAGGCATGCCAGACCCGCCGACCCGGCCATCGCCGCGCTCGTTGCGCAGCTCACCCCCGCTGGAGCTTGAGCTGCGCGGGTCGCGGCGCCTGGCCGCGGCCTGGGCGCTGTGGTCCCTGGCACTGGCAGCGGGCCTGTGGATCGGTTGCGCCTTGCCCTGGTGGTGCCGGTTGGGGCTGTCGGCACTGGCCGCGGGTGCCGGGTGGCGTGGGGCGCTGACCTTGCTGTCCGGTTGCGGGCTACTGCGCTGGGAAGCCGATGGGCGCTGGCGGCATGCCGGGCCTGCGTTGCCCGCCGCTTATGTTCAACCAGGCCCCCTGCGGCGCCTGGGGCTGATCCTGTGGCTGCGGTGGCCCACCTCCGGCGGGCACCGATATTTTCCCCTGGACGGGTCCAGCGTGGAACCGAAGGCGTGGCGGGTACTCAAAGCCAGGATGAAGTTCTCGGGTCCCGTCGGGCACAGCAGGTCGCCATGAAACCCCAATCTGGCACTGCTGCTAGACTGGCCGGGAATGGGCTCAACTGCGGAAAATTTGGTGCAGGGACGGCCCGGGCTATGGCGAACTTCCCGATCCCTCCGGGGTCAGAACCTGCGCACGCCAGCACCGGTCGGCAGCTGCCGGCCGAGCCCGCTGCGATGAGCGCGGCGATGGCCGATCTGAGCCTGGTGCGGCGCGTGCAGGCCGGCGAGCGCGGCGCCTATGACCTGCTGGTCCTCAAGTACCAGCACAAGGTCGTCAAGCTCGTCATGCGTTACGTGCGCAATCCCGCGGACGCGGAAGATGTCGCCCAGGAAGCCTTCATCAAAGCCTATCGCGCGCTGCCGCAGTTCCGCGGCGACAGCGCCTTCTACACCTGGCTGTACCGCATCGCGATCAACACCGCGAAGAACGCGCTGGTGTCGCGCGAACGCAATCCCGCTGGCTTCGAGCTCGACGCGCCCGGTCATGAGGATGGCGCCGACGTGAGCAGCCGCCTGCGCGATCCGGACACGCCCGAGGGCCTGGCGTTGAGCGAGGAGATTCGCAACATCGTCCATGCGGCCATCGGCGCGCTGCCCGAAGACCTGCGCACTGCGATTGTGCTGCGCGAACTTGAAGGCCTGAGTTACGAAGAGATTTCCGCCGCGATGAGCTGCCCGGTGGGCACGGTGCGTTCGCGCATCTTCCGTGCCCGCGAGGCGATCGACGGGCGGTTGCGTGAAGTATTTGACGGCGGCCTCGGCCGCACCCAGGAGTTGCCGTGAACCAGGACGAACGTGCCAGCCAGCTTTCAGCGATGTTCGATGGCGAGTTGCCGGCCGCCGAATGCGAACTGCTTTCGCGCCGGCTGGCGCGTGACGAGCAGCTGCGTGCGACCTGGTCGCGCTATGCGGTGATCGGCGCGACGCTGCGGGCCGAACCGCTGGCGCAGGTCAGGCCGGATTTCGCGCGGCGCGTGAGCGCGGCGCTGGCGGCGGGCGGAGCGGCGCACACGGGTGTGCGGCGCGTGCGGATGTTGCGCGGCGCCGCGCTGGGTGGCGCAGTGGCGGCGGGGGTGGCCGGCGTGGCGATCATGCTGCTGCGCAACGGTCTGCAGGTGCAGGGCGAAGTCGGCACCGCCTATGCGCCGGCTGTGACGCGCGCGGCGGTGCCGGGCGCGGCAACGCGAGTGCTGGCGGGCGGCGGCCCGGCCTTGCGCGCCGTCGGCGCCGACGGGGTGTATCAGGGCCATGAGTTGTTCAGCTACGTGGTGCCACCGCTGAGCAGCGACACCAACATGCCCATGCAGAGTGCGCTGGCCGACTATGTGGTCGCGCACGGCGAGGTCTCCAATTCCCTGGCGCGCGGCTACGTGCTGACGCAGGTCGTCAGCAACGAGCTGGTGCAGCCGGCGTCGAGCACCGTATTGGCCGATGGTAAGCAATAGCAGAGTCCTCACCTTTGCCGCGGCGGCTCTGGCCGCGAGCATTGCCGCCGGCGCCGACGACGCGCGTGGCCTGCTGCAGCGCATGGAACATGCGCTCGCGACCCGCAACTTCCAGGGCACCTTCGTGCACGAGCACGACGGCCAGAGCGAAACCCTCAGGATCGTGCACCGTGTGGAAGGCGACGACTACGCCGAGCGGGTTGCCTCGCTCGATGGCTCGGGCCGCGAAGTCATCCGCCGCAACGGCGAGCTGCGCGCTTATTTTCCGGACCAGCGCGTGGTGCTGGTGGAGGGCGGCCCACGAGGCGGCCTGCTGTTCACGGGCCTGCTGGGTCTCGACAGCGCCGCCGGACAGATGTATCGCCTGAGCGAGGAAGCGCCGGCGCGCATCAGCGGTCGTGCAGCGCGCGTCCTGGCCGTCGAGCCGCAGGATGCCCTGCGCTACGGCTACCGGGTATGGATCGACGAAACCAGCGCCATGCCGCTCAAGACCCAGATGCGTACCGCCGCGGGCAAAGTGGTCGAGCAGCTGATCTTCACCGAGCTCACGCTCCTCGAGCGCGTCCCGGATGCCGCGCTGCAGCCGGCCGTGGCGACGCGCGACTATCGTTTGCTGCACCGCGCGGCCGCGTCCGAGACCAAGCCCCGGCAGGCTGCCGATGCCACCTGGGACGCCGCGGACCTGCCGCCGGGCTTTCGCCTGGTCGCGAACTCCACCCGCCTGATGGGCGATGGCCGGAAGGCGGTGACCCACCTGGTATTCAGCGACGGTCTGGCATCGGTCTCGGTGTTCGTGGAGCCACAGTCGCCGCCAGCGCAGGGCCAGCGTCGGCGCCAGGCTCCGGAGCGCATGACGAACCTGGGTTCCTCCTCGGCGCTCTCGACCGAGATGGACGGGCACAAGATCACCGTGATGGGCGAGGTGCCTCCCGATACCGTGCGCGCCATTGCCGGGTCGCTCCGCGAGGGTTTCGCGCCAGCGGGCAGGCCGTCACACGAAGCGCGGCGCTGATTCCGCGGCACCGGTCCCGCTTATGACCAGCTCCACGCCAGCGGCGCGGCTGACCCTCGTGACGCGCGCCGACTGTGAGTTGTGCGAGCAGCTGCTGCTCGAGGTTGCGGCGCTGCGCGAGCACTATCCCATTCCGGCCGTCGAGCTCACGGACGTCGACGCGGACCCGCGGCTGCTGCGGCGCTGGGGGTTCAAGGTGCCGGTGCTGCTCCTGGATGGGGTGCGGGTCTGCGAGGGGCGGCTCGACACCCCGGAATTGCTGCGGCTTTTGCGGCTATAATCCGCGCGCTCCTCGGCCCTAAGGGCCTAACGCCCTGCTGGCCGCGGACTCCCAAACTCGATGCAACGCATACGTAATTTCTCGATCATCGCCCATGTGGATCACGGTAAATCGACGCTCGCCGACCGGCTGATCCAGCTTTGCGGTGGGCTCGAGGAACGCGAGATGCAGGCGCAGGTGCTCGATTCCATGGATCTGGAGCGCGAGCGCGGCATCACCATCAAGGCGCAGAGCGTCGCGCTGCATTACGACGCACACGACGGTGAACGCTACCAGTTCAACCTGATCGATACCCCCGGGCACGTCGATTTTTCCTACGAAGTGTCGCGCAGCCTGGCGGCCTGCGACGGTGCGCTGCTGGTGGTCGACGCCTCGCAGGGCGTGGAAGCACAGAGTGTCGCCAACTGCCATACCGCGGTCGAGCAGGGCCTGACCGTGCTGCCGGTCATCAACAAGATCGATCTGCCGGCTGCCGATCCGGAGCGGGTCAAGAAGGAAATCGAGGAGATCATCGGCATCGAGGCGCACGACGCCGCGCTGGTGAGCGCCAAGACTGGCGCGGGTGTCGCCGAACTGCTGGAAGAAATCGTGAAGCGGATTCCGCCGCCGCAAGGTAATCCCGACGCGCCGCTGCAGGCCCTCATTATTGACTCCTGGTTCGATAACTACGTCGGCGTGGTCTCGCTGGTGCGGGTCATGAACGGGGTGCTGCGCAGCGGCGAGAAGATCCGCGTCATGTCGACGGGCCGCAGCCACAACATCGACAAGCTGGGTCGTTTCACGCCAAAATCGGTGGCCATGCGCGAATTGAGCGCCGGCGAAGTAGGCTTCGTCGCCGCCGGCATCAAGGAGATCGATGGCGCGCCGGTTGGCGACACCATTACCTCTGAGAATCGGCCGGCGGCCACACCCTTGCCGGGCTTCAAGCAGGTGCAGCCGCGGGTGTTCGCGGGCGTGTTTCCGATCAACTCGGAAGACTACGAGAATTTTCGCGATGCGCTCGCCAAGCTCAAGCTCAACGACTCGGCACTCCATTACGAGCCGGAAGTATCCACCGCCCTGGGCTTCGGCTTTCGCTGCGGGTTCCTGGGGCTGCTGCACATGGATATCGTCCAGGAGCGCCTGGAGCGCGAGTATGAGCTCGATCTCATTACCAGCGCGCCCACGGTCGTTTACGAGATCGCCTGCAGCAACGGCTCGGTACTGCACATCGACAGCCCGGGCAAGTTGCCGGCGGCCAACGAAGTGGTGGAAATCCGCGAGCCGATCATCACCGCCAACATCCTGGTGCCGCCGGACTACGTCGGCGCGGTGCTTAAATTGTGCACTGAGAAGCGCGGCGTGCAGAAAAAGATGCAGTTTCTGGGCACCCAGGTCGCGATCCAGTACCAGCTGCCGCTCGCGGAAGTGGTGCTCGACTTCTTCGACCGCCTGAAATCAGCGAGCCGCGGCTACGCTTCGTTTGATTATGAATTCAGTCATTTCCAGGCCGAGCCGCTGGTGAGGCTCGACGTGCTCATCAATGGCGAAAAGGTCGACGCCCTGGCGCTGATCGTGCACCGTGACAATTCCTACCAGCGCGGCCGCGAACTGGTCGACAAGATGCAGGAGCTGATTCCGCGGCAGATGTTCGAGGTCGCCGTGCAGGCGGCCATCGGCACTCACGTGATCGCGCGCGCCACCGTCAAGGCGCTGCGCAAGAACGTGCTCGCCAAGTGCTACGGCGGCGACCTGTCACGCAAGCGTAAACTGCTCGAGAAACAGAAAGCAGGCAAGAAGCGCATGAAGCAGGTGGGCTCGGTGGAGATACCACAGGAAGCCTTCCTGGCGGTGCTGCAGGTCGGCCGCAAGTAATTCAAGGACTGCCTATGCTGTTGCAGATCACCACACTGCTGGCCTGGCTCGCCGGACCCATGACCATACTGGCCGTCGTCGACGACTGGTTGCTGCGGCCGCGCCGGCGCCTGGCGGCCCTGCCCGGGACCGTGGCCGACCCGCCATTCATCCGCGCTGTATACCTGGTGCTGCCGGTCGTCATCATCGGCGCCATCGTCCGCGTCGTGATCTCCGAGCAGCTGGATTTCAGCCTGGTGCTGGTGCTGGTGCTGCTGGTCTCGACACTGGTCTGGGTGATCGATCGTTTCCTGATGGCGCCGGCGCGTGCGCGCGCGGCCAGCCGGGCCGGCGCCGCGCATGTGCTGCTGCCGCTCCCGGTCACCGTCGACTACGCACGCAGCTTCCTGCCGGTTGCGGCGCTGGTGTTGGCGTTGCGCGCCTTCCTGTTCGAGCCGTTCCGGATTCCCTCCGATTCCATGATGCCGACACTCGAGCAGGGTGACTTCCTGGTTGTTAATAAATTCGCCTACGGGTTGCGAGCCCCGGTGCTGAACCAGAAATTCCTCGACCTCGGCGAACCGCAGCGCGGCGACGTCGTGGTGTTCCGCTATCCGCCCAACCCGGCAGTGAACTTCATCAAGCGGGTGGTGGGTCTGCCGGGCGATACGGTGCGCGTGAGCAACGATCAGCTCATTATCAACGGGGCGCCGGTGCCGGTCGCCGACCTGGGCCGCTACAATGACGGTTGCTACCAGAACATGCGCTTAGGGCAAGAGCTGCTCGGCAGCCACCGCCACCAGGTGCTCTCATGCCGCACCAGCGGCGGGCTCTACGCGCGCCCGGTCGCCAGCTGCAATCGCGACATGGACCACAGCTATCTGTGCGATGAGAGCGAGGGCGGCGCTGAGCCCGATGCCAACGACACCAGCTACGACCGGGTGATTCCGGCGGGCGAATATCTCATGATCGGCGATAATCGCGACAACAGCTCGGACGGGCGGGTCTGGGGCTACGTGCCCGAGGACCATCTGGTTGGCAGGGCGTCGCTGATCTGGCTGAATCTGCCACTCGGGCGTTCCGGGTGGCCCGACTGGCATCGTTTCGGCAAGCGTATAGAGTAATGCGAA
>JAYTXT010000115.1:0-3344 GCA_043742765.1 Gammaproteobacteria bacterium
ACCCGTGAGCGAGACCTTGCGCACCTGCGGGTGGCGGCTCAGGAGTCGCCCGGTCTCGGCCGGACCCTGCAGCACCTGGAACAGGCCCTTGGGGAGCCCCGCCGCGGCGTAGATCTCCTGAAGCTTGCGCGCGGTGAGCGGCGTCAGGTCGGCGGGCTTGAACAGCATCGCGTTGCCGCAGGCGAGCGCCGGCGCCGACTTCCAGCAGGCAATCTGCAGCGGGTAATTCCAGGCGCCGATTCCGGCGACGACGCCGAGCGGCTCACGGCGCGTATAGCCAAAGGCGGCCGAACCGAGGTCGATGTGTTCACCAGCGATGGTCGGCGCCACGCCGGCGAAGTACTCCAGGCAATCGGCGCCTGAGACCACATCGACCACCCGCGTTTCCTGGATGGGCTTGCCGGTATCGCGGGTTTCAAGTTCCGCCAGCTCATCATTGCGCACGCGCAGCAGGTCGGCCGCGCGCCGCAGGATACGGCCACGTTCAGTGCCGCTCAGGGCTGCCCATGCCGGCTGCGCGGCGCGCGCGGCGCGTACCGCATCGTCGACCTCTGCGGCACCGTCGATGCGGAGCGTGGCCAGCACCGCGCCCGTTGCCGGATTGCGCGTGCTGAAACGTGCGGCGGCGGCCCGAGCGACCGGGCGCTTCCCGGCTGCTGCGCGCTGCCGACTGCGTACTGGATTTTTCTTCAAGCCCGTATTCCTGGCAAGGTTCGGCGCGGACCAGCGCGGCACAGGGTCATCTCGCGTTCATTCTGTGTCAGAATCCCATCATGCCGACCTGAAGAAGCGGCGGTCAAGAGCGGAGAGCGAATGGAGCCCAATTCGATCAATCCGACCCCGATAAGGATCTTCGCAGTGCTGGCGGGCCTGCTGCTGTGCGCCGCGTCGAGCCCGAGCAGCGCCCAGACAGGCGCCGAGCCGCCCGCGACAGAGCCCGCCAGCTGCCAGGCGGTACGGCTCTCGGACATCGGCTGGACGGACGTGACTGCCACGACCGCCCTGTTTTCCAGTCTCCTGCAGCAGCTTGGCTACCAGCCAAAAATTACGGTGCTGTCCGTGCCCGTGACTTTCGCCGCGATGAAGAACCAGGACATCGATGTGTTTCTCGGCAACTGGATGCCGGCCCAGGACGGCGATCGCAGGCCTTACGTGGTCGACGGCTCGGTTGAAGTCATTCGCGCCAGCCTGGTGAACGCGAAGTACACGCTCGCGGTGCCTGCCTACGCCTATGCGGCGGGCCTGCATGACTTCGCGGACATTGGCCGGTTCGGTGCGCAGCTCAATCACACCATCTACGGCATCGAACCCGGGAACGACGGCAACAGGCACATTCTGCAGATCATCCGGCAGAACGCCTTTGGTCTCGGGGATTTCAAACTGGTCGAATCCAGCGAGCAGGGCATGCTCGCTGAAGTCGAGCGCGCGATCAACGCGCAGCGCCCGATCGTGTTTCTCGGCTGGGATCCCCATCCGATGAACATGCGCTTCGACATGCGTTACCTTACGGGCGGCGATGCCACGTTCGGACCGAACTATGGCGCCGCGACCATCTACACGACTGCGCGCGCTGGCTACGTCGCGCAATGCCCGAACGTCGGCAGGCTCCTTAAAAATCTCCAGTTCACGCTGCGCGGCGAGAGCGAGATGATGAATGCGATTCTCAATCTGCACCAGCAGCCGGACGTGGCGGCCGCCGCGTGGATCAAGAGTCACGCTACGCTGGTCGCAAAGTGGCTGGAGGGCGTGCGCAGTATCGACGGCCGGCCGGCGCTGCTCGCGCTCCAGGGCACCTCCAGTGTGGCCGCCGGGCACATCTTTGAACGCTGGGTGACAATGCACAAGATTCCGCTGGGCGACACCGTCGCCGTGGGCATCGAGTACGTCAAGACCCACGGCACCGGCTTCTTCAACGCCGTGGCCAGCGGCATCCGCGGCAGCGTCGGCGGCGTACTGGCCCTGCTGGTGGCCATTCCCGCCGCCGCACTGATCGCCGGATTGGCGGGCCTGGCTTGGTTCCTGCGCCGCTCATTCAAGCTGGCGCTGTTCGTCGCCGCGGCGCTCCTGTTCATCATGAACCAGGGTTACTGGCTGGCGACCCTCGAGACGCTCTCGCTGGTGCTGGTCGCCGCGATACTCTCCACGCTCATTGGCGTACCCATCGGCATTGCCGCCGCACATCGTCCGCGCCTGTTCCAGGCACTGCGCCCGATTCTCGATCTGATGCAGACGTTGCCGACCTTCGTATACCTGATTCCGACGCTGGTGTTGTTTGGCCTGGGCGTGGTGCCGGGACTGATCTCGACGATCATCTTCGCCCTGCCCGCCCCGATCCGCCTGACGCACCTGGGGATCTCCTCGGTGCCCCAGTCGCTCCGTGAAGCGGGCGAGGCCTTCGGCGCGACGCCCATGCAGCTGCTGTTAAAAGTCGAGTTGCCGTACGCGGCGCCAACAATCGTTGCGGGTGTCACCCAGTGCATCATGCTGAGCCTCTCGATGGTGGTCATCGCTGCGCTGGTGGGCGCCGGTGGCCTCGGCGTGCCGGTGGTGCGCGCTCTCAATACGGTGCAGATCGGCATGGGGTTCGAGGCCGGGTTCGCGATCGTACTGCTGGCGATTATTCTCGATCGCATGAGCCGGCCGGCGGACAAGGAGCGCACATGACCCAGAGCGCCCTGGAATTCCAGCACGTCGACATCCTCTTCACTCGTGAGGAAGGACGCAAGGCCCGCAACGCGCTGCGCCTGGCCACCGAGGCGCTCGATGCCGGTGGCGCGCGCGCGCAGATCGCCGAGCAATTCGGGGTCGTGGTGGGCGTGGCGGATGCGACGCTGCACGTCGAGAGTGGTCATATCTCCGTCCTCATGGGCCTGTCGGGATCCGGTAAGTCTACTTTGCTGCGGGCAGCGAACGGACTCAACAAGGTGACGCGCGGGCGCGTGCTGGTGCGCGATGGCGCGGGCCAGGCCGATGTGGCCACCTGCACGAGCGCCGCTTTGCGCCGCTTGCGCCGCGAGCGCATCGCCATGGTGTTCCAGCAGTTCGGGCTCCTCCCCTGGCGCACGGTGCGCGACAACGTGGGCCTGGGCCTGGAACTGCGCGGCGAGCCGACGGCACGCCGCAAGCAGATCGTCGATGAAAAGCTCGAGCTGGTCGGGCTGTCGCAATGGGCCGAGCGCTACGTCAGCGAATTATCCGGCGGCATGCAGCAGCGAGTCGGACTGGCGCGAGCCTTTGCCACCGACGCCGATATCCTGCTGATGGACGAACCCTTCTCGGCGCTCGATCCGCTGATCCGCACGAAACTGCAGGATGAGCTGCTGGCGCTCCAGGCGCGCGTCAAG
>JAYTXT010000116.1:0-15012 GCA_043742765.1 Gammaproteobacteria bacterium
GGGGCGACTGTCGTGCAGGCCTCGTTCGTGAACTCCGCGGCCGCAGCGGAAGCGCCCGGCCAGCAGGCGGTCAGGGTCAGTGACCTCAACCTCAGCAAGAGTGCGGACGTAGCCATACTGTATCGGCGAATCCGCGACGCCGCGGAAGCGGCCTGCGGCCCGAAGATGGTCACCGGGTCCTACCTGCCCCGGGCCGCACAGCAGCGCTGCGTCGGCGAGGCAATCGACAGTACGATCGTGCATCTGCACAACGACCTGTTGTCCGCTTATCACCAGCAGGAAGCGCGGGACCAGAAGGACTTGCGCCACCGCGGCGCCTGAGGCCCTGGCCTGCGGGCCCGGCTTCCATGCCGGGCCGCGGCGGCAGGCTACGGGCGCCGCGACTCGCGCCGTGGCTCGCGACGCTGTTCGCGCCGTTCCTCGAGCCGCTCGCGCATGCGGACCCGTTCCTGCGGCGTGGCGTCAAGCCAGCGCTGGCGCAGCATGCGGCGCTTCCAGGGCGGGAGCCGTGCGAAGGCGCGAAAATTTTCGCGCACCAGCGCCTGCGACTGCGGATCGAGCTGCTGGAACCGCTCCCAGCGGCGCCTGATCAGTTCGCGGCGCTGCTCGGGCAGCGCCCGCCAGGTCCGAAACCGCTCGCTCGCCTGCTCGCGCGCTGCCGGGTCCATCTCCAGCCAGCGCTGCGCGCCCCGCGCCAGCGCGCGCTGGCGTCCCGGCGGCAGGGAATCCCAGTCGCGGGCGTGACTGTGCAGGAGCTGCTGCTGTTCCGCCGGGAGCGCCTTCCATGCGAGCGGCGGCGCGGCGAGCGGCGCCGCCGCTGACTGCGCAGCGTCCGCGGTGGAATCCGCTGCGGAGTCAGCCCGCGCCACCGACATCGGCAAGCCCAGCAGCGCTATCAGTAACCACACATGCTGACGCTTCATGATTGCTTCACCTTGCGGGGCACTTGCAACGCGGGCGGCGTGCTGGCGGGCGCCACCGGATGAGCCGGTGGCGCGACGCCCGGCGCGCGCGCCGCGGGTTTAACCAACGTGTCGACATCGGTCGAGGCGAGATAGTCGTGCCAGCCGGCTTCGTTTGAATCGACCGATCCCAGGTATTCCAGAAGCTCAGCATCGGCGGCGCTATCGGCAGCGCGCATCGGCACCGCGAGCATCGCACCGCCGCACAGCAAGCCGCACGCGTACCAGGTCGGTTTCATGAACCCGCCTGGCCGTTGCCGTCGTCCTGCGCAGCGCCCGCCGCCCAGGCGTAGAACGCATAGTCGTCGTCGGCATCCGGGGCGCTCTGGTCCTGCGCCAGCGCCAACGCATCGCGATCGGCAAGCAGTTCCAGGTCATCGCCATTGGCGCCTGCAACGACGCCGGCCTGGCGCAGTGTCGGCGCCAGCGGACCGCCCTGCATCAGCAACACAGCCAGCACCGCGCCTGTCACTGCGCCAGCAGGCAGCCAGCGCTGCCAGTAGGCCCGTGCCGCGCCAGCTTGCGCACGGCGCGAGCCGGCACGTTGCTCGAGCGCAGCGTAGCGCGCCTGGGTCAGGCGCGAGCGGGTGCGCGCCGGGAGCGATGCGGCGCTTGCGTCGAGCAACGCGCGCGTCCGCCGGGCAAATTCCGCGTCGGCTGGATCGAGCTCTTCGTTCATGACCAGTACTCCCCCAGCCCGGCGCGCAGCGTTTGCAGCGCCCGGAAATAATGCGTCTTGACGCTGCCTGCCGTACAGCCCATCGCCTGCGCCGTCGCCGCGACGTCGAGGCCCTCGAAATTGCGCAGCAGGAACGCCTGGCGCTGGCGCGCCGGGAGCGCGGCCAGCGCGATCTCGAGCGCCTGCAGTGTCTCGTCCGTCTGCGCCTGCGCCGATGGAATCGGTGCCGGATCGGGCGCCTTCTCCACCGGATCGGCAACATCGTCGTCGTCGGCACTGCCGGCCCACGGCATCCAGGACATGACGCGAGCGCGCACGCTGCGGCGCCGCTGCAAGTCGCGCACGCAGTTTTCGAGGATGCGATAGAACAGCGGCGGCCATTGCGCCGGCGGGTGGCGCGAGTAATTGCGCACCAGGCGCAGCATCGCCTCCTGCACCGCGTCGTACGCATCGTCTTCGTGGCGTAAAGCGATCTGTGCGATCCTGAAGGCCTTGCGTTCGACACCGGCCAGAAAGCTCTCCAGCGTGCGGGTTTCCTGCTGCGTCGAATCCTGCAAATCAGTGTTCCTCCGCGAGTGGAGGCTCACGGTGTCGGCCAGAAATGTAGCAAACGCGGTCATGGCAGATGAGCCCAACGGCCGAAGGCGCTCGCGGTTGACAAGGAGGCCCTGCGTGGCTGGAGTTTGCGCCAGAATCATCCACTTACGCACCTCCTTGCAGGTTGCTTCCCAAGAACGGGGCTGGCGGCTCGATGCCAGGGCTGGGTAAATTTTAACCCTATGATTTTTAATGCTAATTTAGATGACGGAGCGCACCTGGTCCGCGCTGTCGGCCTCCCCAAGGCCGGCCTGCCCGGGTTCGCGGATGCAAGCCGTCCACAGACTTATCCACATGGCGCATCGCTATGAATGCGGGTGAATGCAGCCCAACGAGGATACTGAAAGTGGCCGTGGACTGCCCGCTGCGTGCGCTCCTTGATTACCTCCCGCCGCCGGGCATGCAGGCCACGGATTTGCCCGTCGGAGCCCGCGTACGCGTTCCCATGGGCGCCAGGAGCGCCATCGGCGTCATCGTCGCTCATGCCGGGCAATCGCAGCTCGCACCAGGGCGTCTGCGGGCGGTATCGGCATTGCTCGACGCCGAGCCGCTGTTGGATGACACGCTGCTCGAGCTGCTGCAATGGACGGCCAGCTACTACCACCACCCGCCGGGCGAAGTGTTCGCGGCGGCGCTCCCGGCAGCGCTCCGGGAGGGCCAGCCGGCCACCGCGCAGGAACAATGGTTGCAGCTGACCACTGCGGGCAACGTGGCCTTTGCCGCCGGCGAGCCGCGACGCGCGCCGCGGCAGCGCGCACTGCTCGGCCTCCTGGTGGCGCACGCGGCAGGGCTCAGCGCCCGAGAGCTCGACGAAACCCGGCCTGGGTGGCGCCCGGCGGCACACGCCCTCGGCGCACGCGGCTTTTTGAAGCTCGAGCTGCGCGCGGCACACTCCGCGACGACTGGCCATGCACTCGGCATGCACAGTGCGGCCGGTGCCGTGGCCCCGGAACTGAGCGCAGCGCAGACCCGGGCGGTGGCGGCGATCGATGCCTGCGCCGGCCGCTACGGCACCTTCCTGCTGCAGGGCGCCACGGGTAGCGGCAAGACCGAAGTTTACCTGCGGTTGGTGATGCGCGCGCTCGAACGGGGTCAGGGCGCGCTGGTGCTGGTGCCGGAGATCGGCCTGACGCCCCAGCTCCTCGAGCGTTTCCGCTCGCGCCTGGGCGTGCCCATCGCGGTCCTGCATTCGGGCCTCCGCGACAGCGAACGGCTGGCCGCCTGGCGCGCCGCGCGCGGCGGCGTGGCGCGCGTGGTGATCGGCACGCGTTCGGCGGTATTCGCACCGGTCCACCGGCTCGGCCTCGTCGTCGTCGATGAGGAGCACGACACTTCGTACAAACAGCAGGAAGGTGGCTGCCGCTATTCGGCCCGCGATCTCGCGGTGCGCCGGGCACAGCGCGCCGGCGTGCCCGTCGTGCTCGGTTCCGCGACTCCGGCGCTCGAGTCGCTCCACAACGTGCAACTCGGCCGCTACCAGCAGCTGCCGCTGCCGCGGCGCGCCGATCAGGCAGCACCGCCGCGCGTCGCTCTGATCGACCTGCGCGCCCATGCCGTGCACGCCGGCCTCGCTGGCCCGGTGACGCAAGCGATCGAGCGGCACCTCGCGAGCGACGGCCAGGTACTCGTGTACCTGAACCGGCGCGGCTACGCGCCCACGCTCCTGTGCACGAGCTGCGGCTGGATTGCGCCGTGCACAGAATGCGACGCGCGGCTCACCGTGCACCGCGGCGCCGCGCAGCTGCGCTGTCACATTTGCGGCGCCGCGCAGCCACTGCCCACGCGCTGCGGCCGCTGCGGCTTTGCCGTGCGGCCGGTGGGCCAGGGCACCGAGCGGATCGCCGAAACGCTGGCCGCGATGTTCCCCAAGGCACCGCTGGTGCGGCTCGATCGCGACACGGTGCACGGAGCGGGCGACGTCGAAGCCGTGATGAACGCCCTGCTCGACGGCTCGGCAAGAATTCTCGTGGGCACGCAGATGGTCACCAAGGGTCACCATTTTCCCGGCGTGTCGCTGGTCGCCGTGATCAACGCCGACCAGGGCCTGTTCAGCGCTGATTTTCGCGCCGCCGAACGCCTGGCGCAGACCATCGTGCAAGTGGCCGGCCGCGCCGGCCGCGGCTCGCGCGCCGGCGAAGTGCTGATCCAGACCGAGTACCCGGAACACCCGCTCCTGCAAAGCCTGATTCACAGCGGCTACGAGGGTTTCGCAGCGGACGCGCTCCGCGAACGCGAGGCCGCGCGCTGGCCACCCTTCAACCGCCTGGCGCTGCTCCGTGCCTCCGGCCGTACCGCAACTGCCGCCCTGGATTTCCTGCGCCACGCGCGCGATTGCGCCGGCGCGGAGCCTGCCGCGCGGCTGCTTGGGCCGGTGCCCGCCAACATGACGCGCCGCGCCGGGCGCTACCACGCCCAGCTGCTCATCGAGCATGCCGAGCGCGGCGAACTGCACCGCTTCCTCGATCACTGGCTGCCCGCCATTGAACAGCTCCCGGACGCACGTCGCGTGCGCTGGGCGCTCGACGTCGATCCTCTGGATATTCAATGAGCGATTTCCTTAAACTGCGCGCCAAATGAAAACCGAGCTCGAAGAACTGCTGGCGCAGGCGCTGGCCAGCTTAGAGGCCACGATACTCAACGCTCCCGTCGACCGGAGCGTCATCGTAGTAGAACGCGCCCGCGACACCCAGCACGGCGACTACGCCAGCAACATCGCCATGCGCCTCGCCAAGAGCGCCGGCCGCAAGCCGCGCGAGCTCGCCGAGGCCATCGTCGCCGCGCTCCCCACCAGCGCGTTGCTGACGCGCGCGGAAGTCGCCGGCGCTGGATTCATCAATTTCCATCTCGCGAGCGATGCGCAGTACGAGACGCTCCGTCGCGTGCTCGAACTCGGCGAGCGTTACGGTTCCAGCGACGCAGGGAGCGGAAAACGAGTCATAGTAGAATTCGTCTCGGCAAATCCTACCGGCCCGCTGCATGTCGGCCACGGGCGTCAGGCGGCCTATGGCGCGACCCTCGCCAACCTGCTGCGGGCCACCGGTCACGACGTGCACCGCGAGTACTACATCAACGACGCCGGCCGCCAGGTCGACATCATGACGGCGAGCGTGTGGGTGCGTTACCTGCAGGCGGGCAGCGAAACGCTGCCGTTTCCCGAGAATGGTTATCGCGCCGACTACGTCAACGCCATCGGCGCGAGCCTCCGTGCCGCGCAGGGCGCCGCGCTCCACCACGCCGCGGCCACGGTGCTGGCCGGGCTCCCGGCCGATGCCCCGGCCGGCGACAAGGAACTTTACATCGATGCGCTGATTGCGAAGATGCGCACGTTGCTGGGCGCGGCGGCCTATGAGTCGGTGCTGGAACTTGTGCTCGCGGCGATGATTGCCGACATCCGCGCCGACCTGGCTGCCTTCGGCGTCGAATTCGAGCAATGGTTTTCAGAGCGCACGCTGGGACGGTCCGGTGCAGTCGAGCGCACGCTCGCGCGCCTCGCCGCCCTCGGCCAGACTTATGAGAAGGACGGCGCGCTCTGGCTCCGTACCAGCAGCCACGGCGACAGCGAAGACCGCGTGCTGGTGCGCGCCAACGGCGCGCAGACCTACTTTGCGCCCGACCTCGCCTATCACCTCGACAAGCGCGCACGCGGCTTCGAGCTGCTCATCGACGTCTGGGGCGCCGATCACCACGGCTACATACCGCGCATGCGCGCCGGGCTGGTCGCGCTCGGCGAACCCGGCGACTGTCTGGAAATCTGCCTGATGCAGTTCGTCAGTCTGTACCGGGGCGGCGAGAAGATACCGATGGGCAAGCGCGACGGCCAGTTCGTCACGCTCCGCCAGCTGCGCGAGGAAGTCGGCAACGACGCCTGCCGGCTGTTCTACCTGATGCGCAGCCACGACCAGCACCTCGATTTCGATCTCGAGCTGGCCAAGTCGCGCAGCAATGACAACCCGGTGTACTACCTGCAGTACGCGCACGCACGCGTCGCCAGCGTAATGAAACAGCTCGCCTCACGGGGCCTCGAGTACGACGCCGCCGAGGCGCTGGCGAATCTCGGCCGGCTCGACGGCCCGCACGAAGCGGCGGTGCTGACGGCGCTGCGCAGTTACCCGGATTTTCTGGCGCAGGCGGCCGCCAACCGCACGCCGCACACGCTGGTGCACTTTCTGCGCGAACTCGCGCAGGCTTTCCACACCTGGTACAACGCCGCGCAGTTCATCGTCGACGACAGCGCCACGCGCAACGCACGCCTGTGCCTCGCACTCGGCGCGCAGCAGGTGCTGCGCAACGGTCTCGCGCTGCTCGGCGCCAGCGCACCGGAGACCATGTGAGCAACCGACGCCTGAGCGCGCGCGACTACAAGAGCGTGCGGCGCGGCGGCCTGGACCTGGCGCGCTGGCGCGACCTCGGGATGGGGTTCGGCGCCGGCCTCCTGATCGCACTAATCGTCTATGTCGGGGACCATCGCGGCGCGCAGAGCACGGCCGACGCCAGCGTCGCGCCCACGGCCACGGCCACGCCGACACCGCGCCACGCGGCCGGCAAAGCCGGCGATGCGGCCGGTACCAACGCGGCTCGGGATGCCGCCGGGGAAGCCGGCGACAAGTACGATTTCTACGACGGCCTGCCGAAATTCGAAGTGGTGGTGCCGGAGAAGGAACGCGGCGCGCAGGTCGACGCGGCAGCGCGCGTCAACCGGCCGGGCACCTATTTTCTGCAGGCGGGTTCGTACCGAAAGGTCGACGACGCCAACCGCATCCAGGCACAACTGGCGCGCCAGAACATCAGCGCCTACGTGCAACGCGTCGCCCTCGACGCCGACGTCTGGTATCGCATCCGCATCGGACCAATCAAGGAACTCGAGCAGCTCAACCGCGTGCGCCAGCAGCTGCAGGCCGCCGAGATCGTCTCGCTGGTAATCCGCGTCGAGGACTAGCCGGCCGGCCGCCCCCGCGCGCGATGGCGCGGCACTGCGAGCGAGACCCCGTACACACGCTGCTGCTCACGAACGAAGTTGCCGACGGCATGCTTGAACGGATCGCGTACCGTGACCTGGCCGTACGAGGCGCCGTCCTGCAAATCTTCCGACAGCAAGATGGCACAACCCTGTGCCTCTGCCGCAGCCACGATCAGGGCATCCCACCACTGCAGCGGTTGTCGCAACTCCAGCGCGCGGGCACGCTCCAGTAACGCTGCATCGATGGGTTGCGGTGACCAGGTGAGAAATGTCTCGACGTCTTCCCAGGCCACCTGTGACGACAGTCCCGGCCGCAACTTGCGCGTCACGTTGACGTAGTATTCGCTCAGGACCTGGACGCTGATCCGCCCCGTCCGCTCGCGCCACAAATGGCGCAACCAATCAGCCGCGAGCCGTTGCTTGGCGGGCTCGCTGGCATCCCGCGCGTAAATAAGTACGTTGGTATCAACGAAGACCGGGGCGATCATGCAACAGCTCGCGCCCGGCGTACTTAGTACCCCGGCGCTTCAGTCGTACCGGCTCGCGCTCCAGGAATCGCTGCATGGCGCGCTCATACGCGCCCAGTTCACTGCTCTGGCGGCGCAACAGCTCGCTCACCAGCCGCGACAGGCTCAGGCCGGCGCGCGCCGCCTGCAGGCGCGCCCAACTTGCGGTTTCCTCGTCCAGCGTAATGGTGACGTTCTTCACCGCCGGATAATAACACGGAATCAGTGTAATTAATCCAGGGCCGCCAGGCGCGGCCCGATTCCCGCTCCAGCTAATCCTCGGCGTTGTGGCTGATCTCGATGCCGAGTGAGCGCAGTTTGCGGTACAGGTGGGTGCGCTCCATGCCGACGCGCTTCGCGAGCTGCCCGACCTTGCCGCCGCACAGCTGCAGCTGCTGCTGCAGGTAGGCGCGCTCGAAGTGCTCGCGGGCTTCGCGCATTGGCATCGCCAGCAGGTCCTGCTTGACCAGCGGCGCGTCGATCGGCGTCTGCGCGGCCAGCTCGCCTTCCACTTCCTCGAGTGAGATTTCCTCGGGGCCGCCGCGCAGCAGGAGCCGGCGCAGCAGATTGCGCAGCTCACGCAGGTTGTCGGGCCAGGGATAATTGCGCAGCCGGTTCTGCGCCGCGACGCTGCAGCGGCGAAACTGCAGGCGTTCGCCCTCGGTAAGCTGGTCGATGCACTGGCGCAGCAGGTCCGGCACGTCCTCGGCGTATTCGCGCAGCGGCAGCACGCGCAGCGGCAGCACTGCGATCTGCGCGTACAGGTCGCGGCTGAGCGAAGGGCCGCCGGCGCGGGTCTCGACGCCCGGGAGTGCAGTGGCAATCACGCGCGCGTCGAACTTCAGGGGCGCGGCGCTGCCGCCGCGCGTGTAGCTGCCGCTCTCGAGCATGCCGGCCAGGAAGCGCCGCGCGGTCTCGGGCAATTCTTCGATATCGCCAAGGTAGAGCGTACCGCCGGCCGCCTGCTCGAGCAGGCCCGGCTGCGCGATCGAGCCCAGCAGCACGCCCAGCGCCTGCTCATCCTGCAGCGCGCGGGGATTGCAGCTGATGAACGGCCCGCGCTCGCGCGGACCCGATTGATGGACGAGGCGCGCCAGTGCCTCGGTCTCGCAGCCGGGCTCGGCGATCAGCAGGAGCGGCGCCGGGTAAGCGGCGAGGCGTAGCAGTTCGCTGCGCAGCTGCAGCACCGTGCGGCTCCGCCCATGGAGCGGCGCCAGCGCGCGCGCGGCGGCGTAGCCGCCGGCCTGGCGCGTGCGCCGGGCGTCGAGCGCACGCTTGACCGTGGGCAGGAGCTTCGCCAGCGACAGCGGCTTCTCGATGAAGTCGAAGGCACCGAGCCGCGTCGCCTCGACCGCGGTCTCCACGGTGCCGTGCCCGGACATCATCACCACCGGGCAATCGTGACGCGCATCGCCGGACCATTCACGGAGCAGCGTGATGCCGTCGGTGTCGGGCATCCAGATGTCGAGCAGCACCAGGTCGGGAGCGGAGCGCGCGCGCGCCGCGCGCGCCTGTGCGGCGTCGGCGGCGACGTCAACCTCATGGCCTTCCTCGCTGAGGATCTCCTGCAATAGCCGACGGATGTCTGCCTCGTCGTCGACCACGAGTATCCGGCTCGCATTCATGCCCGTTCCCTCCGCAATTCCGTGCGCTTGTCCGCCGTGGTCGGCAACAATACGCGTATGCGCGCCCCGCCGGCGGCCAGGTTCTCGGCGCTGATCCGGCCGCCGTGTTCCTCCACGATACGCTGGACGATCGCCAGACCCAAGCCCGTGCCGCGCGCTTTGCTGGTCACATAGGGCTCAAAAGCGCGGCGGAGGATATCCTCGCGGAAGCCGGGCCCGTTGTCACTGACGGTAATTTCCGCCTGCGAGGGCCTCACGGTAGGGAGCCAACGGGTGCACACCGTGATCGCCGCGCCGGCGACCCCGGCCAGGGCCTCGATGCCGTTGCTCAGCAGGTTGGCGAGGATCTGCCGAACCCGGCCGCGGTCGGCCTCGATGTCCGGCAATTGCGGGTCGAGCTCCAGCGCGATGGTCACGCCCGGATCCTGCAGGCGATAGAGTTCGACGACTTCGGCGCTGAGCTGGTTGAGGTTGAACTGCGCGAGCTGCACTTCCGGAGCGCGGGCGTAGTCGCTGAAGGCGTTAACCATCTGCTTCATGGCATCGACCTGCTGCACGATGGTGTGCGTGGCGCGCTCGAGGAGCCGGGCGTGTTCGGTGTCGAGGCCCGGCAGGAGCTTGCGCCGCAGCTGTTCGGCGGAAAGCTGGATCGGCGTCAGCGGATTCTTGATCTCGTGTGCGAGGCGCCGCGCCACTTCGCCCCAGGCGGCGTTGCGCTGTGCCGTGAGGAGCGCGGTGACGTCCTCGAAGACGATAACCAGGCCGGCCGCGTCGCTGTCGTCCGGCAGGGGCGTGCAGGCCCACAACAGCACGCGCGTGCCAGCGTCGTCCTTGAGCACCAACTGCTCACGCCACTCACGCTCGTCGGCCGCAAGTCGCTGCCGGAGCGCCGCGACGAAACTGACGAGGAGCGG
The DNA here is from genome assembly GCA_043742765.1 of Gammaproteobacteria bacterium. Taxonomy (GTDB): domain Bacteria; phylum Pseudomonadota; class Gammaproteobacteria; order Steroidobacterales; family Steroidobacteraceae; genus FEN-1191. The sequence goes on from JAYTXT010000116.1 coordinate 10,241, forward strand.
TGGAGCGCCGGCCACGGCCACCAGGCTCTGCCCGGCCATGGCCGCCAGGTTGCCGCCGAGAATCGCGCCCGCCGACTGGTTGGCGCTGCGCAGGTGCAGCTGCGCATCGACCACCAGCACGCCGCTCGACAATCGCGACAGGATCACCGCGAGCCGTTCGCGCTCGCGCTCGACGGCCTGGCGGCTGAGCGCCGCTTCCTCGCTGCTGCGCCGCAGGCGCTTGGTCATGTCGTTGAAAGAATGCACGAGGAAACCCATTTCATCACGCGAGGGCAGCGGCAGGCGCGTGCCGAAGTCGCCCTTGCCCACCGCGCGCGTACCGGCGATCAGGTCCTTCACGGGACGCGTCAGCCGCTGCGCCGACCAGACCGCGCCGTAGACCGCCGCCAGCATGGTGATCAGCAGCACCAGCGTCAGCGTCAGCCTGAAGTTGATCTTGAGCGGCTCGCGCGTCGCCGACATATCGCCGTAATTTGAAAAGGCGTTCTGCACCGCGTCCGCGAGCCCGGAAAGCTCTGCAGGCACGTCGTAGTTGATCACCACGAAGCGGCCGGGCGGCACGAGCGCAGCGCGTGGCAGCGGCGCCGCGGTGACGATGGTCGCGCGCCCGTCGGCGGGCGGCTCCAGGGCGAAGTAGCTGTGGCCAGCGGCAATCTGCAGCCGCACCTGGGCCGAGGGCGGCGCCGGGAGCGCCGCGCCGGCGCTGGCGCTGCTGAGGCTCAGCGCGCGGCCGCCCGTGTCGTACACCGTGACGTCGGCGGCCTGCGCCGCGCGCCGCTCGGCGTCGAGCCGCACGGCGAGATCCGGACCGCTCAAGGCCGCGATCGCGTGCGCAAAATTCTCGGTGCGGCGCGACTGTTCGTGCAGCCGCAGTTCGAGCGCCGAGCGCGACAGCACCAGCGCGTCGTTCAGTCCTTGCTTGATCTCGACGCGGAACCAGCTGTCGATGCCGTAGTTGAGGAACTCGAGCGCGAACAGGTAAACGATCAGCAGCGGCACCACCACCAGGGTGCCGAACATGCCCACGGTACGCGCCGTCAGACGCGAGCCAGGAACGTGGTCCTGGAAATCGCGGTACAGCTGCCAGAGCTTGCGCGCCAGCAGCACGCCGAGTGTCAGCACGGCGCAGATATTGAGCAGCAGGATCCACGGCTGGCGCCGGTTGAAGTCGGCGGAATTCTCGGCGCTGTGCGCCAGCAGCAATAGCGCCCACACCCCGGCACCGCTGCCGAGCACGGTCAGGGCCCGCAGACCCCAGCGCTTTAACGCACGAGGGTCCATGTGTACCAGTCACTGGTGCGATGCCAGGCGTCCGACCAGAACATCAGGGCGCGCAGCGCATCGGGCATGTGGCCACGGCGCACGCCGGCGCGCAGCGCGATCTGCCACTGCTCGTCGCTGCGCAATTGCGAATCGACGGCGATTGGCCATTCTTCCACAGCACCGAGGCTCGCCAGCGCGGCGTCCAGCGACGGAAAGGATTCCTGCGCGCCCGAATCGGTGTCGCGCAGCAGGTAGCGGTCGGTGACCACGTGATAGCTGAGTTCGCGATGCCGTACCAGATCAACCGCCTCGGCATTGAACCATAGCCGCCGGTGACGGCTGACGATGCACTCGAGGTCGAAACTCAGCGTCACGCCGTCCTTGAGCGAGGCCGTAAGCAGGTCGCTGCGCGGATAGGCAACGCGCGCAGTCAGCATGATCACGCCATGGCTGGGGACTGCATAGGCGGAGCGAATCTCGAGTTCGCCGTCGAGCGGATCGTCGGCGCGCACCGACCCAGTCCCGCACAAGGCCAGGACGGCTGCCAGAATCCGCACCGACTTGCCGAGAGTTGCGATCATCCAAGCTCCGCGCGCCCCCTCATTCTTCTTTGGTCAGGCAAGCATAATAGAAGCCGTCGCCGCCCGCTCCCGGGAGCCGTTGCCACCCGGGAACGCAGGGCCGGAGCGTGGCGTCGAGCAGGCCGGCCGGGGGCGGCAGTTCACGGGCTCCCGACTGCGCCGCCAGCAGACCGGCCACCACCGCCGCATTCTCCGCCGGCAGCACCGAGCAGGTGGCGTAAAGGAGCCGGCCGCCGCGACGCAGCAGCGGCCAGCAGGCGCGCAGCAGCGAACCCTGCCGCGCCGCGAACTCCACGATGTCGCCAGGGCGCCGCAGCAGCTTGATGTCCGGGTGGCGTCGGATCACGCCGGTCCCGGAGCAGGGAGCATCGAGCAGGACGGCATCGAACGGCACGCCATCCCACCAGTCCGCCGCCGCGCCCAGCTCGGCATGCACGAGCCGCGCCTCGCGCCCGAGCCGCCGCAGGTTGTCGGCGACACGGGTCAGCCGCTGCGCGTCGCTATCCAGGGCCGTGAGCGCGATGGCCCCGCCGGCCGCCTCGAGCAGCGCGCCGGTCTTGCCGCCCGGCGCGGCGCAGGCATCGAGCACGCGCTCGCCCGGCCGTGGCGCCAGCCACAGCGCGGCGAGCTGCGCGCTGGGATCCTGCACCGAGACGCGCCCGCTCTCGAAGCCGGGCAATGCGCTGACCGGCACTGGCACGGCCACGGTGACCGCGGTGGCCACTGCGGGCACCGCCTCGCCAGGCAGACCGTGCGCGCCGAGTTCCAGCAGGTAGTCCGCGACACTGATGCGGCTGGTGTCGACGCGCAGGCACAGCGGCGGATGCGCGTTGTTCGCCGCGAGCAGGGTTTCGAGTTCGTCGGGCCAGGCCGCACGCAGGGCCGCGACCAGCCAGTCCGGGTGCGCGTGGCGCGCCGCCAGGTCACGATCGACCGCCGCGAGCAGCGTGTCCCGCTCGCGCAGGAATCGGCGCAGCACCGCGTTGACGAGCCCGGCGGCGCGCTCGAGCCCGAGGTAGCGCGCGGCATCGACCGCCGCTGTCACCGTGGTCGCGCTCGAGTGCGCCGAGTATTCGAGCTGGTGCGCGGCGCAGACGAGGAGCGAGCGCAGTCTCGGGTCGGTCTGGATACCGGGCCTGGCCAGCAGCGGCATCACGGCCGGCGCCAGCCGCAGGTACCAGCGCAGCGTGCCCAGTGTGACCGCCTGGATAGCGCCGCGTTGCAGGCCTTGCGGCTCTGCCGCCAGCACCGCGTCGGCGCTCAGGCCCTCGCCGAGCACGGCCGCCAGGGCGCGCGCGGCGCCGCCGAGCACCAGCGTCGCCGTCCCGGGCGGGCGGGCGCTCGAGCGCACACTGCTGTCGGTGCGCATCAGTGCCTAGCCGAACTTCAGGCCGTCGAGCGGATGACCGTGCACGAATTCCGCGGCGGTTACCACGCGACGACCGGCGCACTGGAGCCGCTCTATCGCCAGCACGCCTGTACCACACGCGACCTGCAGGCGCGTGCCGTCGAACCCCAGCACGGTGCCGGGGATCGCCGCAGTGGTCAGGACGACTTCGTTATAGGCTGGCCCTTCGGCAGGCGCTTCCAACGCGGCAGCCTGCCAAATTCGAAGTTGTAGTCCGGCGAGCAAGGTCTCCGCAACTGGCCATGGGTTGCAGCCCTGCACCTGGCGTGCGACGTCCGTCGCGCTCGCCGACCAGTGGATCAGCGCCTCGTGCTTCGCGAGCTTGTGTGCGTAAGTCACTCCTTCGGCCGGCTGGGCTCGCGGCGTCGCCGTACCTGCTTCGAGCGCCGTGATCACCGTGAGCAGCAGCTGCGCACCGCTCCGCGCCAGCACCTCGTGCAGCGCGGCGCTCGTCATGCCGGTGCCGATCGGCACCGACTGCTGCGCGAGTATCGGTCCGGTGTCGAGGCCGGCGTCCAACTGCATGATGGTCACGCCGCTCTCGTGGTCGCCGGCAAGTACTGCGCGCTGGATCGGCGCCGCCCCGCGCCAGCGCGGCAGCAGCGAGGCGTGGATGTTGAGACACCCGAGCCGCGGCAGCTCGAGCACGGCACGCGGCAGGATCAGGCCGTAGGCCACGACCACCAGGAGCTCAGGTTGCCATTCGCGAAGTGCCGCGCGGTCCGCATCGCTCGCCAGCCGCTCGGGTTGCGCCACGGGCACGCGAAGCTCCAGCGCGCGGCGCTTAACGGAACTGGCGCGCAGCGCGCGCCCGCGCCCGGCGGGCCGGTCCGGCTGGGTCAGCACGCCGACCAATTGATGCCCCGAGGCGGCCAGCGCATCAAGCGCCGGCAGGGCGAAATCCGGCGTTCCGGCGAAAGCGATGCGCAACATGCCTGGCTGAGACTTCTTCAGAAGGCCTTGGCGCCGGACGCCGCGCGCGTGCCAACGGCCTGCCGCACCCTGGGCGCGTCACCCCGCTCACGCTTTTCCTTCTCGAGCCGGCGCCGGATGCGCTCGCGTTTCAGGCTCGAGAGGTAATCGACGAACAGCTTGCCTTCAAGATGGTCCATCTCGTGCTGCACGCACACGGCCGGGAGCCCCTCCAGCTCGCGCTCGAAGCAGGCGCCGTGCCGGTCCTGCGCGCGCACCCGCACGCGCGCGGCGCGCTCCACCAGCTCGTAGACCTCCGGCACCGACAGGCACCCTTCCTCGGACTGCGCCGCGCCCTCGCGCGTCAGGATCTCCGGGTTGATGAACACCTGCGGTTCACTGCGCGTTTCGCTGATATCAACGACGATCAACCGCAGGTGCACATTGACCTGCGTGGCGGCAAGGCCAATGCCTGGCGCCGCGTACATGGTTTCGAGCATGTCGTCGACCAGCCGTGCCAGCGAGGCGTCGAAATCCTCCACCGGTGCCGCTCGGGTGCGCAATCGGGGGTCGGGAAATTCCAGTATCGTCAATTGCGCCATGGCGGC
>JAYTXT010000117.1:0-7604 GCA_043742765.1 Gammaproteobacteria bacterium
GGGACGGCCCCCTCCCTTGCCGCCGATCTGCGCGGCGACGGCGCCGACCAGCTCGCCCGCCTTGATCTTCGCGGTGCGGTCGGCGGTGACGCCGGCGACAGGATCACCTTGGTCGGCGATTCGACCGCGGCGAGCACGATGATGGCCGAGCCGAGTCGGCTCTTGAGCTGGTCGACGGCGTTACGGAGCGAGCCGCTGTCGGCGCCGTCTACTTTCGCGGCGATGACCTTGGTGCCATCGACATCGACCGCGCCGGCGGCGAGGTCGGTCCCCTGGCCTGAGGCAAGCTTGTCCTTGAGCGCACGGATCTCGCGCTCCTGCGCGCGGATACGCTCGAGCGCTTCGCGCACCTTGTCGGCGAGATCATCGCGCGTGCCGCGCACCAGCGCGGCCACATCGCGCAGCACGGCCTCGCTCTTCGCGACCGCATCCAGAGCGCACTCGCCGGTGACGGCCTCGATGCGGCGGACGCCGGCGGCCACGCCGCCTTCGCTGACGATGCGGAACAGGCCGATGTCGCCGGTGCGGTTCACGTGGGTGCCACCGCACAGCTCGGTGGAGAACTCGCCGAAGTTGAGGACGCGCACTTCGCGGTCGTACTTCTCGCCGAACAGCGCCATGGCGCCCGCGGCCACGGCTGCGTCGTAATCCATGAGGCGGGTACGGGCGTGGGCGTTGGCGCGGATCTCGGCGTTCACCATGCGCTCGATGCGCGCGAGTTCCTCGGGCGTCACGGCCTGGAAGTGCGCGAAGTCGAACCGCAGCCGGTCGGGCGCCACCAGCGACCCCTTCTGCGTGACGTGCGCACCGAGCACGCTGCGGAGCGCGGCGTGCAGCAGGTGCGTAGCCGAGTGATTGAGCCGGATGGAGCCACGCCGCGCGGCATCGACACGCGCCTGCACCGCATCGCCCACCTTGATCGGTGCGCCCGTGAGCGCGCCGATGTGCACGACCGCCTTGCCGAGCTTCTGCGTGTCCTCGACCTTGAAGCTCGCGCCGCCCTCGCCCACCAATACGCCGGTATCGCCGATCTGGCCGCCGGACTCGCCATAGAAAGGCGTGCGTGCGAGCACGATCTCGCCGCGCTCACCTGCCTGCAGGGCCTTGACTAGTGCACCGTCGCGCCGGAGGGCCACAACGGTGCTATCGTCGTCGAGTTTCTCGTAGCCCACGAACTCGCTGTGCGCGTCGATCGCTTCACCCGTGCCAAGGTCAACGCCGAACTTGCTGGCCGCCTGCGCGCGTTCGCGCTGGAGTTCCATCTCGCGCTCGTACCCGGCCATGTCCACCTGGAGATTGCGCTCGCGGGCGATGTCGGCGGTGAGGTCGGCGGGAAACCCGTAGGTGTCGTGCAGCAAGAACACCAGCGCACCGGGTACGGTGTTGCCGGGGGCCTGCTTCATGCGGACCTCGAACTGGACCATGCCGGTGGTGAGCGTCTCGGCGAAGCGCTCTTCCTCGGCGCGCAGCACACGCGCGATCTGCGCCTCGCGCTGCGTGAGCTCAGGGTAGGCGTCGCCCATGACCCGCGCGAGCACCGGCACGAGCTTATGGAAGAAGGGGTTTGATTGACCGAGCTTATAGCCGTGGCGCACCGCGCGCCGGATGATGCGGCGAAGCACGTAGCCGCGTCCCTCGTTCGAGGGCACGACGCCGTCGCTGACGAGAAAGCTGCAAGCGCGGATGTGATCGGCAATCACGCGCAGTGACGGAGAGGCGAGGTCCGTGGCGCCGGTGACTTCTGCGGCCGCCTTCAGCAGGTCCTGGAACAGGTCAATGTCGTAGTTTGAATGGACGTCTTGCATCACGGCGGCGAGCCGCTCGAGGCCGGCGCCGGTGTCGACCGAAGGCTTGGGTAAAGGCGTGAGCACGCCATCGGCGGTCCGCTCGTACTGCATAAACACCAGGTTCCAGATCTCGACGTAGCGATCGCCATCCTCGTCGGGTGAACCGGGCGGGCCGCCCTGCACCTCGGGGCCGTGGTCGTAGAAGATTTCGCTGCAGGGGCCGCAGGGGCCGGTGTCGCCCATGGCCCAGAAGTTGGACTTCTCGCTCATGCGCGTGATGCGCTTCGGGTCGATGCCGGCCTCGCTTACCCACAGCTGCGCCGCCTCGTCGTCGTCGCGGAACACCGTGACATACAGTCGTTCGGGATCGAGGCGGAGGCGCTCGGTGACGAACTCCCAGGCGAAGCGGATGCCCTCGCGCTTGAAATAATCACCGAAGGAAAAATTGCCGAGCATCTCGAAGAAAGTGTGGTGGCGCGTGGTGTAGCCGACGTTCTCGAGATCGTTGTGCTTGCCGCCGGCGCGCACACACCGTTGGCTGGTGACCGCGCGCTGGTAGTCGCGCTGCTCCTTGCCGAGGAACAGATCCTTGAACTGCACCATGCCCGCGTTGGTAAACAGCAGCGTCGGGTCGCTTCCGGGCACAAGCGAGGAGGACGGCACGACCTTGTGGCCGCGTTCCTGGAAGAATTCGAGGAAGGCGCGCCGGACGGCGGACGCGCTCATGAAGGGTGGCTTGCGTGTAGTCATGAATCCAGTTCTAGATCGGAGCCCAGGGCAGAGCGGATATGATCGTTGGAAAAGCCGCGGTATTGCAAAAATCTGGCCTGGCGGCCCTTTTCCGCCCACTCGGTGGGCGCCGCCGCACCGAAACGGCGCCGGCGCACGTCACGCGCGACGGTTGACCAATCGGGCACCGCGGCCAGCGCGGCATCGATCAGGGCCTCGTCGACACCAAGTCCCTCCAGGTCGCGCCGGATGCGCACCGGGCCCTGGCCCCGCGCCAGGTGGTACTGCACGAAGTGCCCGGCGTAGCGCTCGTCGTTGAGGAGCCGCCGCGCGCGCAGCTCGTCGATGAGGGTCTGCACGGTGGCGGGGTCGAACCCGCGCTCGCGCAGCTTGCCGGCGAGCTCGCCGCAGGCGTAATCGCGCCGCGCCATGAGCGCAACGGCCACCATTTCGGCGGCCGCGGCGTCGTTGCTCACGACATCCTGGGGGTCGGAGGCCGTGCGGCGCTTAGGCGCTCTTTTCCTCAGGCTCGGCACGCAGCTTCACGGGCAGGAGTTTGGCGCGAATCTGTGCTTCGATCTCTTGGGCGATCTCTTTGTGTGATTTCAGGAACTCGCGCGCGTTGTCCTTGCCCTGGCCGATGCGCTCGCCCTTGTAGGCGTACCAGGAGCCGGATTTCTCGATGATGCCGTTGTTCGAGCCGATCTCGATGAGCTCGCCTTCGCGCGAGATGCCCTGGCCGTACATGATCTCGAACTCGGTCTCGCGGAACGGCGGCGCGACTTTGTTCTTCACCACTTTGACGCGGGTCTGGTTGCCGATCACTTCTTCGCCATTCTTGATGGCGCCGATGCGGCGGATATCGAGGCGCACCGAGGCGTAAAACTTGAGGGCGTTGCCGCCGGTGGTGGTTTCGGGGGAGCCGAACATGACGCCGATCTTCATGCGGATCTGGTTGATGAAGATGACGATGGTGTTCGAGCGCTTGATGTTGCCGGCGAGCTTGCGCAACGCCTGGCTCATGAGGCGCGCGTGCAGGCCTATCTGCAGTTCGCCCATTTCGCCCTCGATCTCGGCCCGCGGCGTCAGCGCCGCGACGGAATCGATGACCACCACGTCGACGCCGCCGGAGCGGACCAGCATGTCGGTGATTTCGAGGGCCTGTTCGCCGGTATCGGGCTGTGAGACCAGCAGTTCCTGGATATTGACACCGACCTTCTCGGCGTAGGCCGGGTCGAGGGCGTGCTCGGCGTCGACAAAAGCCGCGGTGCCGCCGCGCCTCTGGATCTCGGCGACGAACGCGAGCGTGAGCGTGGTCTTGCCGGAAGACTCCGGGCCGTAGATCTCGACCACGCGGCCGCGCGGCAGGCCGCCGACGCCCAAGGCGATGTCGAGGCCGAGCGAACCGGAGGGCACGGCCTCGATATCCCAGATCGCCGGCGCGTCGCCCAGACGCATGACCGAGCCCTTGCCGAACTGTTTTTCGATCTGGCCGAGTGCGGCGGCAAGCGCCTTTTTGCGATTGTCTTCCATGCCCTGAGCACCTCTGATGATGTGGGATGAATTATCCCATATCGCGAAGCTCCGGCGGACTGTAAATCTTACGCAATTGCCCCGAAACTCTCCGGCTCTGCGGCGCGCACGATCAGGGCGAGTGCGGCGGCCACCGCGGCGTGGCGCACCGCGGCCCGATCGCCGTGGAAATGCTCGCGCAGGACGTGCACCCCGTCCCCGCGGCGCGCAGCGGCCAGGTACACCAGGCCGATCGGCTTCTCGGGCGTGCCGCCGTCGGGACCCGCAATGCCGCTGACCGCCACCGCCACGTCGGCCCCGCAGGCCGCGAGCGCGCCCACCGCCATCGCCTCCACCACCGCGGCGCTGACGGCGCCGTGGCGCTCGAGGGTGGCCGGATCAACGCCGAGGTCCTGCACCTTCGCAGCGTTCGAATAGGTAACGTAGCCGCGCTCAAACCACTGCGAGCTACCGGGCACGTGGGTGAGTGCAGCGGCCACGCCCCCGCCGGTGCAGGACTCAGCCGTGACGACCTTGAGCCCGGCCGCCAGCAGGGTATGGCCGGCCCGTGCCGCCAGATCCGCGATGTTGGGCATAGCGACCTTGGTCACGGGGCTGGCATTTGATCCGGAGGGTGCTCCGCCTCGGCGCTGGGCGCGGCGCGGCGCTTGCCGGCGAGGGTACACACGGCGGAGGGCTCGGACTCGAACTGGCGGCACATGGATTTCGGTTTTATTGGCCCTGATCTGGATGATTCCCCTGCCAGTCCGGGCTGATCTTAATAGAATAAATCAACATGTCCAAAGCCTGTCACAATGCGCTCTTGACATGGATTAAGTCACATTGGCGGCACAGCCGGCACAATAAAACGCTGTGTATCATCCGCGGCCCATGAACCGCGCGCCCACCTCTCCCGTCTCCCCCAGCGCCGCCGCGCTCGCCGCACACACGCCGGTGATGCAACAGTACCTGCGCATCAAGGCCGAGCACCCCGACACCCTGCTGTTCTACCGGATGGGGGATTTCTACGAGCTTTTCCATGGCGACGCGCGCCGGGCCGCCGCCCTGCTCGACATCGCGCTGACCACCCGCGGCCAGTCGGCCGGCGAGCCCATCCCCATGGCCGGCGTGCCCGTCCACAGCGTCGAGGGGTACCTGGGGAAATTGTTGCGACGCGGCGAATCGGTGGCCATCTGCGAGCAGATCGGGGACCCGGCCAAGTCCAAGGGTCCGGTCGAGCGCCAGGTGGTGCGGGTCATTACTCCCGGCACGGTGACGGAAGACGCGCTGCTGGAGAAGAACCGCGCAACGCTCCTGGCGGCACTCCTGCGCGATGGCGAGCGCTTCGGGCTGGCCTGGCTGGAACTCAGTTCCGGGCGCTTTACGGTCCTCGAGGCGCGCGGGCCCGCGACGCTGGCCGCGGAACTGGAGCGTTTGCGCCCCGCAGAACTGCTGCTGCGCGAAGACCAGGCGGCGGGGGCGAACGCGTTCAGCGCTGCGACCGTGGTGCGCGAGCGCGCGCCGTGGCATTTCGAGCTGGCGGCGGCCTCGCGCTTGCTCACCGACCAGCTCGGCACGCTCGACCTGCGCGGCTTCGGCGCGGACGAACTGCCGTTGGCCATCGGCGCGGCGGGCGCACTGCTCCAGTACGTGCGCGACACGCAGCGCACCGCCCTGCCGCACATCCGCAGCCTCAGGGTTGAGGAATACGGCGAGTCGCTGGCTATCGACGCCGCGACGCGGCGCAATCTCGAGCTCGATTCGAGCCTCAGCGGGAACGAGGCGGCGACCTTGCTGGCCGTGCTCGACACGACCGTCACCGGCATGGGCGCACGCGCGCTGCGTCGGTGGCTGGGGCGCCCGATCAGCCAGCGCGGCGTGCTGCGGCAGCGCTACCAGGCCGTGGGCGCGCTCGGCGCCGCGCGCGCCTGCGAGCGGCTGCAGGAGCTGTTGCGCGCAGTGGGCGACCTGGAACGGATCCTGGCGCGCATCGCGCTACGGAGCGCCAGGCCACGCGACCTGGTGCAGCTGCGAGGTGCACTGGCCGGACTGCCGCCGCTCCGCGCGGCGCTCGGCGCGGTGGACTCGCCGCTCCTGCGCGAGCTCCATGGCCAGACCGCCGACCACGCCGCCGAGCACGCGCTCCTCGCGGCCGCGATCGCGGCCGAACCGCCGGTGTTCCTGCGCGATGGCGATGTGATCGCCCCGGGTTTTGATGCCGAGCTCGACGAGCTGCGGCGCATTTCGACGCACACCAACGAGTTCCTGCTCGAACTCGAAATGCGCGAACGCGCACGCACGGGGCTCCCGGGTCTCAAGCTCGGGTTCAATCGTGTGCAGGGCTTCTTCATCGAGATCCCGCGCGCGCAGGCCGAGCGCGTGCCCGCCGACTACCTGCGCCGCCAGACGGTAAAATCCGCGGAACGCTTCATAACCCCGGAATTGAAGGTTTTTGAAGACAAGGTGCTGGGCGCACGTGAGCGCGCACTGGCTCGGGAAAAGGAGCTGTTCGAGGCTCTGCTGACGCGCCTGATCGAATCGCTCGGCGCCCTCCAGGGCACCGCCATGGCGCTCGCCGAGTTCGATGCGCTGGTGGCGCTGGCCGAGCGCGCCGCGGCATTGAACTGGACCGAGCCTTTACTCGTTGATGAACCCAGTCTGAGTTTCGTGCAGGCGCGCCACCCAGTGGTCGAGCGCTTCAGCGAAGCGCCGTTCGTGCCAAACGACCTCGATCTCCATGCGCGGCGGCGCATGCTGATCATCACCGGCCCCAACATGGGCGGTAAGTCGACGTACATGCGCCAGACCGCGCTGATCGCCGTACTCGCGCACATCGGCAGCTACGTGCCGGCGCGCAGCGCCCGCATCGGGCCGCTCGATCGCATCTTCACGCGCATCGGCGCCGGCGACGACCTCGCGGGCGGCCGCTCGACCTTCATGGTCGAGATGTCCGAGACCGCGAACATCCTGCACAACGCCACCGAGCGCAGCCTGGTGCTGATGGACGAGATCGGCCGCGGCACCAGCACCTTCGACGGACTCTCGCTTGCCTGGGCCGTGGCGCGGCACCTGGCCACCGAGGTGCGGGCGTTCACGCTGTTCGCGACGCACTATTTCGAGCTCACCGCACTCGGCGCCGAGCTCGAGGCCTGCGCCAACGTGCATCTCGATGCCACTGAGCACGGCGACTCGCTGGTGTTCCTGCACGCCGTGCGCGAGGGGCCGGCGAACCGCAGCTACGGCCTCGCGGTGGCAAAGCTCGCCGGCGTGCCGCCCAGCGTCATCGCCCGCGCGCGCGATTACCTGAGCGTGCTGGAAAGCACGCGCGACGGCGGCGCGCAGCACCCGCCGCATGGCAACGCCCATGGCCAGGGCGAACTGCCGCTGTTCGCGGCCCCCGCTGCGGCCGCACCCGGGGTCGCCGCGCACGCCGCGCCGTCCGCGCCGAGCGAGCTGGAACTGAAGCTGGCGCAGATCGAGCCCGACGCGCTGACTCCCCGTCAGGCGCTCGCGCTGATGTATGAACTCAAGGGCAGGAAGCAGACATGATGCGATCCCCCATTCCCGCGCGCAGCG